>NZ_JBEOSD010000207.1:0-12415 GCF_040302735.1 Streptomyces sp. NPDC097619
AACAGACCTTAAGAGCCAATAAGCTTTTGATACAACTTTTCATGTTGTTATTAGTTGTGATTTTGGCTCAGGACCGGGCGGGACGGGGGCGCGAGGGTGCGGGGCGGGAACCGGCGGGCCGGTCCGGGCCGGGCTCAGGGCTCGCGGGTGTGGTACCGGTAGAAGGCGGCCGGGCCGACGACCGCGCCGACCGCGAGGCCGATGCCGCAGGAGCGGAGGATGGACTCGCCGGTGAGGCTGTACAGGTAGCCGATGGCGATACCCGCGAAGGCTCCGTACGCGAAGGCGCGGAGTTCCTGCGGCAGGCTCGGGCCGACCCGGGCCAGCAGGAAGAGCACGGCCGCGCAGATGACTCCGCAGAGGATGCCGTAGAAGACGTTGCCGGCGTCGACGGGGCCCATCTGGCGCTGGATGAACGCCGCCCAGACCCCGTAGACGAGGCCGGTGAGCACGGGCCTGAGCCAGGCTCCGGAGCCGATGTCCTTCATGCCGCCCAGGTGCCGCCCGGGAGCGGTGGGTGCCGCGTGAGCCATGTCGGGCTCCTTCCTGCGAGGGGCGCGGGTGCGACCCCGTTCCCCCCACCCGGTTCACCCTCCAGGGCACACCCGGGTCACCCGCGCGGCAAGTGGATCACCCGTGCGGACCGGCACCGCTGGCCGCCCGGGCCCGGGCGGAGTTCCCTGGTGCCGTGCGGAACTCCCTCGCGGCCGGGCTGACCACGGCCCTCGTGCTCGTCCTGGCCCTGCTGGTGCCGCTGGGCGCGGTGGCCGTGTGGGCCGATCGGGTGGTGGGGGAAGCGGACCGGTACGTGGCCGCGATGGAGCCGCTGGCCTCCGATCCCGCCGTGACGGACGCGGTGGCCCGGCAGGCCACGACCGCGATCTCGCGCCAGATCGACCTGGGCCCCTTCCAGGGCGGGGTGGAGTCCCTGCTCGGGGAGGCGGTGCGGTCGTTCGTCGGTACGGACGCCTACCGGACGGCCTGGGACGCGGCGAACCGGGCCGCGCACGCGGCCTTCTTCACGGCCCTGACCCGGGGCGGCGGGAACACCGTCAGCGTGGACCTGGCTCCGGTGATCGCGCGGGTGAAGGCGGACCTGGTGGCCGACGGGGTGCCGTTCGCGGACCGGATCCCGGTCTCGCACACGACGATCACGGTCCTGGAGTACGACAACCTCGGAGCGCTCAGGAAGGGGTTCCACGTGCTGCAGATCGCCGGTGTGTGGCTGCCCGTGCTCACGTTGGTGTTCGCCGTCGGAGCGGTGGTGGCGGCCCGGCGGAGGTGGCGGGCGCTGGCGGCCACGGGGGTCGGGTTGGCTCTCGGGGCGGTGCTGTTGGCGGTGGCCGTGGCGGTGTGCCGACGGCTGATGCTGGCCGACCTGCCGCCGGACGTGGACCGGCCCGCGGCGGCGGCGGTGTACGACGCGCTGACGGCCTTCCTGCGGACCACGGCGTGGGTGGTGCTGGGGGTGGGACTGGCCGTGGCGGTACCGGCCTGGCTGATGGGTCGGCGGCGCGCGGGCCGGAGCGGAGCGGGCGGGGACGGGACGGGCGGCGGGGCGAGCGCAGGCCCGTTGCCGGGAGGCCCGGGATCGTCCTTTACGCACTGAACCTCCTGTGCCACCCCATAGGGTGGAAGAGTCTCGAAAGGACGCCCGGGACGTGAAAGACGTGAAGGCGCCGAAAGAGCGTGAAGACTCGAAAGAGCCGAAAGAACCGAAAGAACCGAGAAGGAACGATTCAGGCGGGAGCGGTGCGGGCCGTACGGGCCGTACGGACTCCCCGCGGACCTTCCCGGACCGCGCGGACCCGGTCCGCGCCCGGCGGTACGGAAGCGGTACGGAAGCGGGATGAGCACCGAACAGGGCACGCAGCAGCCACCGCCCGGCCGCACCGGCCGACTTCCCCTGGCCCCGCCGGGCAAGCTCCTGGGCGGACTCCGGCCGGGCCCCGCCCCCGTGCCCTGGGCCGCCGTGCTGCGCGCGGGCATCGCCCTGGCCGCCCCGCTGGCGGTGGGTTTCGCCCTGGACGAGCCGGAGTACGGGGCGCTGGTCTCGATGGGGGCCCTGTCCGGGGTGATCGGGGACACCGCGGACGCGTACCGGATGCGGGTGTACAACATCGCCGTGCCACAGCTCTTCGGCGCGGTCGGGGTGGCCCTGGGCACGCTGGTGTACGGGCAGGGGGCCCTCGCGGTGGCCGTGCTGACCGTGATCGCGCTGGTGTCGGGGATGATCTCCTCGATCGGGGCGGTCGCCTCGGTGTCCGGGCTGCTGCTCCTGCTGAACGCGGTCGTCGGGGCGGGGCTGCCGATGCCGGAGCCCTGGTGGACGGCGCCGCTGCTGCTGACGGCCGGCGGACTGTTCGTGCTGCTGCTGACCCTGCTGGGCTGGCCGCTGCGGGGCAGACGGCCGGAGCGGACGGCGGTGGCCGCCACCTACCGCTCGCTGGCCGGGCTGCTGGAGGCCGCGGGCGGCCCCGGGTACGAGGAGCGCCGGCAGGCCGTCACCCAGTCCCTGAACCAGGCGTACGACCTGCTGCTGGCCCGGCGGGCCCGCGCGCACGCCCGGACCCCGGCGCTGACCCGGCTGCTGGCCCAGCTGAACGTGGTGATCCCGCTGGTGGAGGCCGCTCCGGCGGTGCACCTGCGGGGCCGGCCGCTGCCGCCGGAGATCCCGGCGGCGGTGCGCGCGCTGGCCGCGGCGGTGGAGGAGGGCCCGAACGGGACGGAGCCGCCGGAACCCGCCGGCGCGCCGGACGGGCCGGCCGAGCGGGCCGTGGACGCGGCGCTGCGGCACGCCTCGGCGGTGGTGCTGCGGGCGGACCCCGACCCGAACAACGTGGACGACCGGTTGGGGCGTCCGGCGGCCCTGCGGGTGCGGGTACGGCGGGCCACCCGGAACGTCCTGCTCTCGGGCGCCTCCTGGCGGTACGGGCTGCGGCTGGCACTGTGCATCGGCCTGGCCCAGTCCCTGGTGTCGCTGGTGGAGATCGAGCGCTCGTACTGGGTGGCGCTGACGGTCACCTTCGTGCTCAAGCCCGACTTCGGATCGGTGTTCTCGCGGGCGGTGCTGCGCGCCCTGGGCACGGCGGGCGGGCTGGTGGTCGCGGCGGCGGTGCTGGCCGAGGTGCCGCGGGGCTGGTGGGACGTCCCGGTGATGGTCCTGCTCGGCGCGCTGATCCCGGCCTTCTCCGCGAAGGGGTACGCCTTCCAGACCGCCGCGATCACCCCCGTGATCCTGCTGCTCTCGGACCTGCTCAACCACCAGGGCTTCGACCTGGTGCGGCCCCGGCTCGTGGACAGCCTGATCGGCTGCGGGATCACCCTGGTGGCGGGGTACCTGCTGTGGCCGGAGAGCTGGCGCACGCGGATCGGGGACCGGCTCGCGGACGCGGTGGACGACGCCGCCGGATACGTGCAGCGGGCCTTCGGTCCGGTCGCGGCCGGGGACGAGGCGCTGCGACAGGCCCGTCTGGCCCGGCTCCAGGCCCGGCGGCGGATCTACCGGGACCTGTCGGGGGTGCGTTCGGAGTTCCAGCGGGCCCTGACCGAGCCGCCGCCGGCGGGGGCGCGGGCTGCGGCCTGGTGGCCCCTGGTGGTGGCCGCGGAGCGCGTGGTGGACGCGACGACGGCCGCCCGGGTGCGGGTCAACCACGGAGCCGCGCCGCCGGCACCGCGCGAGGTCGAGGAGATCACGGCGGAGCTGCGCTCCCTCGCGGCGCGGGTGCGCGGCGGTGGCGCCCCGGGGGCGGTCCTCCGGCCGGCTCCCGGCGGGTCCGGGCCGGAGGACCCCGAGAGCGTGTTGGAGCCGGTGCGGCAGGAGGTGGCCGCCGCCTGGTCGGTGGCGGCCCCGGAGGTCTGAGCCGACCGGCGGCCGCGGACGTCCCGGTCGGCTGTCGAGCCGTCGGCGGCCCGACAGACGGGTGCCGGCGGCCGGGTGACGGGACGGGCGCCGGAGGCCGGGACGGGTGCCGGGCGCCGGGGGTCGGGGGTCGGGGGTCGGGGGTCGGGGGTCGGGTGGGAGCGGATCCGTCGCCCCGGCCCGGCCAGGCGGTCGGCCCCGCCTCGCCCCTGCCCGGCGGTCGGGTCGCCCGAATGGGTCCGGCAGTGGGCCGGGGCGGCGCGGGCCGGGCAGCATCGGAGGCATGCGGCACCCTCCGTCCCCGATCGCGCGCCGGACCCGGGCCCTGCTCGGGGCGCTGCTCCTCGGCCCGGTGGCCGGGGCCGCGGCGGGCTGCGCCGACGTGGAGGGGCTGCGCGACGACGGGGACCTCGGCGAGGTGCACGCCCCGCAGGCGCTCTGGAAGGGGATCCGGCCCGAGCCGCCGGGGCCGGGACAGCGCCCCGGACAACCCACGCCGGTACCCGGGCTGCCGACGGTCCCGTCCGGCGGGGTGAAGGCGGCCGGGGTGCTGGAGGTGGTCCGCGCCGACCTCACCGCCGCCGGCCGACAGGACGGCGGCACCGGTCGGCTGGTGGACCCGCGGGCCGTGAGGCGGCTGGCCCCGTGCCCGGCCGGCGGGGATCCGGGGCCGGACTGCCCGGTGCGGCCCGCCGTCTTCCACGACCTCACCGAGGACGGGGTACCCGAGATGATCACCGCGGTGGACATCGACGGCAGGCTGAGCGAACTGCGCGTCTACACCGTGCGCGAGGGCCGGGTGACACGGGTGCTCTCCCGGCGCGCGGTGCTGGAGGGGGTGGAGGTGGCCGCCGGGCACCTGGCGGTCCGCGAGCCCACCTCGAACCCGGAGCTCGTCGCGATCTCCGACTACGTCTGGGACCCGGACAAGGGCGGCATGGTGTTGGAGGCCGTCACCGTGGACGACTGCCCCTCGGTGAAGGAGTCCGCGAAGCCCTGCCCCCAGAGCGAGATCTGACGGCGGCCGGGATGCGCCGACCGGGCCGGACGGGCGGACTGAGGTGGCGGATCTCCGTCACCACCACCGCCGTGTGCTGCGCCGTGGCGGCCGTCCTGGGGATCCTCGTGCACAACGTGGTGGCCCGGCAGCTGGTGGGCGAGGTGCGCAAGGACGCCCTGGCCGCCCTGGAACACGCGGTCTCCCACTACGCCTACGGCACCACGCACGGGGACGTGCGCAGCGGAGTGGACCCGCCGGAGCTCCCCGCCGCCCTGGCCCGGACGGTCGCCCGCGGGCACAGCGGCAGCATGGTCGGGGAGTTCCGCGGGGAGCCCGTGATGTGGGCGGCGGGCCCGGCCGACGGCAAGGCCCTGGCCGTGTGGATCCCCTACGAGGGCACCCGGGACCGGCTGCGGGCCATCGACACCGCGATCCTGGCCTCGGCGGTGGTGGCCGCCGGGTTGGTGGCCCTCGCGGGGCTCTTCCTGGCCCGGCGGATCAGCGGTCGACTGACCCGGACCGCGGCGGTGGCCCGCCGGATCACGGAAGGGGACCTGGATGCCCGCGTCCCCCTCGACGGGGACGCCTCGGGCACGGCCGGGGGCGGATCCGAGGGCCCGGCCGGCGGCGCGCGGCCGCGCCACCACGACGAGGTACGGGACGTGGCCGTGGCCCTGAACACCATGGCCGAGACCCTCCAGAACCGGCTGGAGGCCGAGAAGCGGTTCACCGCCGACGTGGCCCACGAACTCCGCACCCCGCTCACGGGGGCGCTGGCGGCCGGGGCCCTGCTGCCCGAGGGGCGCCCCAAGGAGATGATCAACGACCGGCTGCGGGCCCTGCACCTGCTCACCGAGGACCTGCTGGAGATCTCCCGGCTGGACGCGGGCGTGGAGCGGGCCGACCTCAGCCGGTGCGAGCTGGGCCCGGCCGTGGAGCGGATCGTGCGGGGCACCGGACTGGCGGCCGAGGTGCGCACGGCGGAGCCCGCCGTGGTGCTCACGGACCGCCGTCGGCTGGACCGGATCCTGGCGAACCTGCTCGTCAACGCCCACAAGCACGGGGCACCCCCGGTCCTGGTGAGCGTGGAGGGCACCACGGTGACGGTCCGCGACCACGGCCCCGGCTACCCCGAGGAACTGCTCCGACAGGGCCCCGAACGGTTCAGGACCGGGGATCCCGGCCGTGGTCGGGGGCACGGCCTGGGACTGACCATCGCGCGGGGACAGGCCGCCGTACTGGGGATCGGGCTGAGCTTCGCCAACTCTCCCGACGGGGGCGCGGTGACCCGACTCACCCTCCCCGCCCACCGTCCGGAGGAGGGCAGTTGACAGGCCGGGCGGGCCCGAAGGCCCGCCCGGCCGCTGTTTCACGTGAAACAAGTGCCGCCCCAGGGCGCTGTTTCACGTGAAACAGCGCCCAACTGCCCGACTCAGACGCCGATGTTGCGGCCGTCCTTGCGCCAGACGCTGACCACGGACGGGCGGACGATCTTGCCGGGTCCGTCGGGCCACACCGAGGCCGGGTTCTCCACCGTGGCCCCGTCGATCTCGCCCGGGTGCTGGACCGCGACCAGGACGCGGCGGTCCTGGATCAGCGGCCCGCAGGTCTCCGCGCCGCGCGGCACGGTGAGGAACTGCTTCAACTCACCGCGGCGCTCACCGGCCGTGGCCACGCCGAACAGGCCGTCGTGGGAGCCGAGCTGGTTGCCGTCCGTGGAGATCCACAGGTTGCCGTGCGAGTCGAAGGCCACGTTGTCCGGGCAGGAGATGGGGCTGACCTTCTCCTTGGGGAATCCGGCGAAGTAGGTGGCCGGGTCCTTCGGGTCACCGGCGACCAGGAAGAGGCGCCAGGCGAAGGTGTCGCCCGCCGGGTCGTCGAAGCCCTCCGCGAGCTCCAGGATCTGGCCGTGCTTGTTCAGGTTGCGCGGGTTGGCCTCGTCGGCACCGGGCTGACCGGCCTTGCCGCGGTTGCTGTTGTTGGTGAGGGCCACGTACACCCGGCCGGTGCGCGGCGAGGGCTCGACGTCCTCGGGGCGGTCCATCTTCGTGGCGCCGACCTTGTCACCGGCCTGGCGGGTGAAGACGAACACCTCCTCGGCGGTCATGCCGTCCACGTGCGAGACGTTCCCGGAGGCCGAGGCGGTGGCCAGCGGGATCCAGACGCCGGTGCCGTCGAACTGGCCGTCCGAGGGGTGCTTGCCGGAGCCGTCGATCTCGGCCGCCGGGGAGTCACCGGAGAGCTTGGCCACGTAGAGGGTGCCCTCGTCGAGGAGGGTCAGGTTGTGCTCGCGGGCCGCGCGGGACTTGCCCTTCTTCATCGCCTTGCTCGAGACGAACTTGTAGAAGTAGTCGAAGCGCTCGTCGTCGCCCATGTAGACGACCGGGCGGCCGTCCTCGGTCAGGCGGGGCTGGGCGGCCTCGTGCTTGAAGCGGCCGAGGGCGGTGCGCTTGCGCGGGGTGGAGCGCGGGTCGTACGGGTCCAGCTCGACGACCCAGCCGAAGCGGTGCGACTCGTTGGGCTCCTGGGCCACGTCGAAGCGCTTGTCGAACCGCTCCCACTTGCGCTCGGTGGCGCCGGCGGTCATGCCGTAGCGCTTCAGGCGGGCGGCCTCCACCGGGTCGGTGACCTGGTCGGCGTTGGCGAAGTACTGGTTGAAGTTCTCCTCGCCGTGCAGGGTGGTTCCCCACGGGGTGGTGCCACCGGCGCAGTTGTTGAGGGTGCCGAGCACCTTGGTGCCGGTCGGGTCCACGGAGGTCTTCAGCAGGGTGCTGCCCGCGGCGGGGCCCGTCAGCTTGAACTCGCTGGTGGTGTGCAGGCGACGGTTCAGCTCATGGCGACGGACGGCGGTCAGCTTGCCGCTGCGGTGGTCCTCCTGGACGACGACCACGGAGAGGCCGTGCGCGGCCCAGGCGATCTCGACCTGCTCGCGGGTCGGGTTGGCGGCGTCGTAGCCCTTGAACATCAGCTGCTCGTCCGTGTACTCGTGGTTGGCCACGAGGACCTGGCGGCGCTCGTACGGGTCGCCGTACGGCAGCAGGCTGAGGAAGTCGTTGTTGTAGCCGAACTGTCCGGCCTGGGCGGCGGCGGTCTGCCGGTTCGCGTCGAAGGCCGGGGCCCCGCGCAGGATCGGCTCGCCCCAGCGGATCACGACGTTCTGGTCGTAGCCCGAGGGCACGGTGACCTTGTCGTCGGTGTTGGGCGCGACCGGGGCGAAGCGGAGGCCGCGGGCGCCGTCGGCGGCGGTCGGGACGGTGCCCGGCTTGGCGGCGGCGGTGGCCGGGGAGCCGGACTCACCGAGCACCACCGAGGTGCCCGCGGCACCGGCCACGGTGACGACGGCGGCGGCGCGGAGCATCGAACGGCGCGAAAGCGCACGGGCTATGACATCACCGACGTACTCGTTGTCGCTGGTGTTCGGCACCTCGTGGAAGCAGGCGTCACCACAGCGGTAGCGGCAGGTCAGCGCGGAACGACCGCCACCGTGCGAGGTGCTGAGGAGCGGCAGGAACTTGCGCACGAAATGTCCTCCGGTTGAGTACACGGCGACGCCACCTGCGCCGACATCGTGTCGGAATGAATCCAGCCGTGACGCTAGGGCGGGCTTGCGCCACTGCGGCGGCGACCGGATGAACGGCTGGTGAATCCGGCGCGTCGGAGCGGGAGTTCGGAAGGGGGTGGGCAGCAGGCTCGTCCCACGGGCCTCCGCGGCCCCGCGAACACCCGGCGCGGGGGCCCCGCGCGGGCCAGATCGGGGGTGCCACTCCCTGGTAACGGGGCGCGGGACCGATAACCTTACGTGTCCACTCTGGGCAGGGATTCTTTGCCCCATCACCCCGCAGTTCGGACAAACATCGCACCCCAGCTCGTACGAAAGGCCCCGCCCATGGGTATTCGGAGTTTGTTGCGCAAGGTGTTCGGCCGCGACCGTGCGGAAACGGCCGAAGCGACGGGGCCCGACCAGCAGGTGCAGGCGCAGCCGCAGGCGGCCCTCCCGGCCCAGGCGGACCGGGGCACCGATCCGGTGGTGCCCGCGCAGGCCGCCGCGAAGTCCCCCGCGGGCGGCGCGGCGGGTGAGGTCGGGCGGACCCCGCTGGACGCGGCGGCGGATCTCGTCGCGGCCTCCTTCGACAACCCGACCGTCCCGCAGCAGTCCGCGCCGCGGGACCCGGAGCCGGTCCCGGCCCAGGTGGCCGAGCCGGCCCGGCGCGGGGTGGACCTGGCCCCGGCCGAGAACGCTCCCCCGCCGGCCGACCCCACCGTCCCGGAGGCCCGCTCGGCCGACTCCCCGATCCGTGGGGCGGCTCCGGCGGAGCCCGTCGCGAAGGCGGAGCCCGTCGTCGCGTCGGCCCCGGAGCCGGTGGCGACCGAGCCGGTGAGCGAGCCGCTCGTGGCAGCGGAAACGGTCGTCGAGACCGCACCGGAGCCCGTCGTCGAGACCGCGCCGGAGCCGATCGCGAAGCCCGCCGACGATCGGATCACGGACCTGGTCGCGGACCCGGTCACGGTCACGGACCCGGTCACCCTCGCGGAACCGGTCGCCGAGCCGATCGCCGAGCCGATCGCCGAGACCCTGCCCGAACCCGCCGGGCACACGGAGCCGGAGCCCGCCGCGCCGGCGTCCGAACCCGTCGCCGCCACGAGCGAGGGCGAGACCGAGGCCGAGACCACGCAGGCACCCGAGCCCGAGCCCGTCGCGGCCGCCCTCGTCGCCCAGCCCGAGGCAGAGCCCGTCGCCGCGCCCGAGCCCGTTGCCGCCGCCGTCATCGCCCCCGCCGTCGCGGCGGCCGAGGTGCGGAAGCGGGCCAAGGGGCTCGTCCCGCTGTACCGGGCCGCGGAGAAGGCGCTCAAGGGCCGTGAGGGCCGCGCCACGGTGTACCTGGTCCTCGACCGGTCCGGGTCCATGCGGCCCTTCTACAAGGACGGCAGCGCCCAGCACCTGGCCGAGCACGTGCTCGCCCTGTCCGCGCACCTCGACGAGCGGGCCACGGTCCACACCGTGTTCTTCTCCACCGAGGTGGACGGCACCGGGGACCTGACCCTCGACGACCACGCGGGCCGCGTCGACACCCTTAACGCCGGTCTGGGCCGCATGGGCCGCACCAGCTACCACCGGGCCGTCGAGGAGGTCCTCGCGCACTACGACAAGAACGGGGACGGCGGACCGGCCCTCGTGGTCTTCCAGACCGACGGTCCTCCGGACAACCGCCAGCCCGCCCGCCAGGCCCTTGCCGACGCGGCCGCGCACCCGATCCACTGGCAGTTCGTGGCCTTCGGGGAGCACGAGGCGAAGGGATTCGACTTCCTGAGGAAGCTCGACGCCCCGAACGCCGGCTTCTTCCACGCCGGCCCGGCCCCCCGCGAGCTCTCCACCGCCGCCCTCCTCAAGGGCCTGCTGGGCGAGTACCGGCCCCCGACCGCCCCGTAGCCCCGCCCCACACCCCCCGCCGAGGACGCCCCGGCACCGCCGAAGGCGTCCACCGCGGCCCGGAAGGCCCCGCGCGACAGGTCCGCGCGGGGCCTTCCGCCTGCCCCGCCCTCGACCTCGCCCCGGCCCCGCCCGCTTCCTCGGCGATCCGTGCCGCATCCCGTACAACCATCCGGCCGGGACGGTGGTCAGACTCCTTGATCCGTGATCACGGCCGAGGGCCGCGGCGGATCCGCACGAGTCGACGGGGTACGGGGAAAGGGACACCGACTGATGGGCGCACGCACGCGCAGGAGCACCAGGCTGGCCACGGCTGTGGCCACTGCCGCCATGATCGTTTCCGGAGGGGTCGTCGTACCGCTGGTCACTTCGAGTACGGCGCACGCCGCCGACCCCCTGGGGTGGAACCGGCCGGCGTCCGTGGGCGGGGACGAGCACAACCCGCGGGCCGAGGACATGGAGCTGGGCGCCCTGTCCGACGGATCGGCCGTCGCCGCCTGGCGCGAGGCGGGGAACCTGACCGTGAAGGTCCGGCCGGTCGCGGACGACTTCTGGACCGGCCCCACCTTCACCGCCACGGGCCTGACCTCCCGGCTGCCCCTGCGGATCACCGCCGGCCAGGGCGGCGGGGCCACGATCACCTGGGCCGAGTCCGCCGACGTGGGCTGGGGGAAGCCCCTCCCGGCCACCCGCCTGATGACGTCCGAGCTCCGCTCCGGCGTCTGGTCCGAGCCCCGGGAGCTCCTCGCCGCGGGCGCGGGCCTGGCCGTGGACTCCTTCCAGGTGGCCGCCGGCCCGCAGGGCACCGCCGTGGCCGTCTGGTCCGGCGCGCGCACCGACGGCTCCGGCTCCGCGGTGTACACCGCCTCCCGGGGCGCCGACGGCAGTTGGTCCCCGGCCTCCCGGGTCGTGGGCTCGGAGCCCGAGGGCACCCGGCTGGTGGACGGCGCCGACGTGGCCGTCACCCCGGCCGGTGACGCGCTGATCGCCTACCGGGCCACCGGTACCGACGGCCTCCCCGGGATCGTGACCACGGAACGCCCGGGCACCGGGGGCGACTGGAGCACTCCGACGCCCGCCGTCGCGCCCGCGAAGGGGCTCCGCGCCCCGAACGCCGGTGCCGGGCACGACGGTTCGCTCGCCCTGACCTGGAGCGAGAGCCGGGACTGGGGCCAGGGCGAATGGGATCCGACCAGCCGCTTCGGCGTCACCGGCAAGCGCCCCGGCGGAGCCTGGAAGACCCCGACCCACGTGACGTCCGAGGCGTTCGACTCCGTCGTCCCCGCCCCGGAGCCGCTCATCGCCCCGGACGGTGACATCACCCTGGTCTGGCACGAGAGCTACGAGAACGACTCCGAGGCGCCGAACGCGGACTCGGCCGTCATCTCCTCCACCCTCGCCGCAGGCAGCGGTTCCTGGGTCAGGAAGCGCCTCAACGTGCCCAACTCGGGGTACGGCTTCGACGCCTCGATCGCCCCCGACGGCACGCTGCGGGTGGCCTGGCGGGAGTGGCGGGGTACGCCCGAGACCGGGGGCCGCTTCGCGGTCGTCGCCACGCGCACCTCGACGAACGACACCTGGACCGCGCCCCGGGCCATGCCGCACGACCTGTTCGACGGGCCCTCCGGGGAGTACCCCCAGGTCGCCGCCGGGCCGAACGGGTCCGCCACGGTCCTGTGGAACTCGTCGATGGCGGGTCCGCTCTCCTCCCGCACCGGTTACCGGCCCGCGCCCGCGATCGTCTCCTCCACCGTCCCGGCCACGGCGGCACTGGCGGGGACCACCGCCGGCAGCAAGGTCTGGAAGCCGGTCTGGAAGCCGAAGGAGGCGGTGGACTCCTGGCGGCTCACCCTCACGGACCGGTCCGGCAAGCTGTTCCGCACCCTGAGCTCCTCGACGAACGTGGCCTCCTTCGCCACCATCGCCCCGCAGTGGAACGGCCGTGACGCCTCGAACGGCACCGTCCCGGCCGCCAACGGCCCGCTGACCTGGCGGCTCTACGCCAAGGGGAAGCAGGCCGGTGAGGAGACCGCCCTGGGTTCGGGCACGGTCACCGTGACCGGCGGCGCCGCCGTCCGCCGCGACCTCGGCTCCCGCACCGGCACCCCGGACGGCACCGGCGACC
>NZ_JBEOSD010000208.1:0-12377 GCF_040302735.1 Streptomyces sp. NPDC097619
TGACCCCCGGCCCGCCCGGGAACGGCCCCCGCACCGATCGGTGCGGGGGCCGTTCCCGTGCGGGCGGTCACCCGGGATCGCCGGGGTGTTCCGCGGTCGGGGGGCGGCGGGCGCCGCCGGCGGCTCAGCCGAAGCGGGCCACCGTCAGGGCGGTCATCACCGCGTACACGGCCAGGGGCACCAGCCAGTGGGGGAGGGCCGCCAGCGCGCGGGGCAGCGGCAGCACGTGTCGGGTGACGTACCAGAACAGCGGGACCACCACCGCCCAGACGACCATGCACCAGGGGCACAGGGCCCCGATCACGTACAGGCACTGGGCGAAGAGCCACAGCACGAAGAGGAAGGCCGCGCTCACCCCGGCCTGGACCAGCAGCCACAGCGGGCGGGCGAACTCCGCCCCCGCGAGCAGGGCCAGCCCCAGCGCGGCCAGGGCGGAGAACCCTGCGAGGCCCAGCAGCATGTTGGGGAAGCCGAGGAGGTTGCCCTGCCAGGTGGTCATCACGTCCCCGCAGCTGAACAGCGCGTCGACGTTGCACCCCGGGGTGAAGAACGGGTCCTCCAGCGTCCTGATCCGGTCGTACGTCAGCACCCCCGAGGCCACCGCGCCCGTCAGCCCGCCCAGGAGCATCAGCAGCGCCGGCCCGGGGCCGTCGGCACGGCGGAGGGGCACGGGCCGGGTCAGCGGGGTCCAGGTGCTCATCCGCCGACGCTAACGTTCCGTGCCGGGCCCGGAACAGGGCGGAAAGCACCGGGCGGTACGGGACCAAAGGCCCCTGCACAAGTGCCGTAAATCACCCCTTCCGGGCGGGATCGGCGGCCGTTCCGGCCCCGCGACCTTGGATGATGGAGGGCATGCCCGCCCTGCCCGTCCCCGCCCCGCTGCGGCGGACGGCTGCCCGGGCGGCCGACGTCCTCCGGCGGGCTGCGGAGCGCTGCCAGGGCTCCCCGCGCATCCTCGACCTGCTCGCGGCCCTGAGCTGTCTGGCCCTGATGGGCCTGGACCTGCCGGGTCTGGCCTCGGCGGACAACTCCCTCAACGGCCTCACCGCCGCCCTGGTCCTCGCGGCGGGCGCGGGCACCCTGCTGCTCCGGCGGCGACTTCCCTGGGTGCCGTACCTGACGGCCCTGCTCTTCATCGGCTGGCTGCACGAGCTGACCCTGATCCAGTTCGCCCTGTACTCGCTGGGCCGTTTCCGCGGCCGTCGGGCGGCGGTCCTGGCCGTTGCCGGATACCTGCTCTACGCGCTGCTGCTGTTCCACCTGCCGGGCTGGCCCGCGATGCGGGCCGAGACCTTCAGCGGGTTCCTGGGGCTGGTGGTCCCGATCGGGGTGCTGGCGGCGGCCGTGGGCATCGCGGCCTTCCGGCAGGACCTCGTCCGCGAGCTCGACGCGCGCCGCTCCCAGGACGCCGTGCACAGCGCCGTCGAGGCGGAGCGCACCTCGGTGGCCCGGGACGTGCACGATTTCGTCGGCCGGGAGCTGACCCTGCTGACGGTGCGCTCCGAGGTGCTGGCGGTACGGGCCCGGGGCAAGCCGTACGAGAAGGACTTCGACGAGCTGGCCGAGACGGCGCGCCGCGCCCACCTCGTCCTCAACGACATCATCGTGCACCGCGGGGAGCGGGCGGCCACCCCCGGCGTGGAGGGGCTGCCGGGGCTGGCGGAGGAGAGCGGCCGGGCCGGATCCCCGGTGCGGCTGAGCGTGGACCCGGCGGTGGCGGAGCTCTCGCCGCTGCGGCAGGCGGCGGTCTACCGGGTGGTGCAGGAGTGCCTGACCAACGCCGCCAAGCACGCGCCGGGCGAGGTCATCGAGGTGGCCATCGCCGCGGAGGGGCCGCGGCTGCGGATCACCGTCAGCAACGCCCTGCCCGAGCGGCTGCCCCGGCGGGCGCCGGTCTCGGCGGGTTCGGGCACGGCCAGCATGGCGGAGCGGGTCCGCGGGCTGGGCGGCACCCTCACCGCGGTCCGCTGTCCGGAGGGCTACCGGGTGGAGGCCACCCTGCCGCGGGGCTGAGCCCCGCGACAGGGTCCCGGACGGCGGCACCGGGCGCGTCCGGCACGGGGCGGTTCGCGTCCCGGACCGGTCGCGGTGCCGGGCCGGTGTCAGTACCGGGCGGGGGCGAGCAGCTTCCCGAGGGTGTCCAGGTCCTCCACGCACTTGCCCGAGCCCAGGGCCACGCAGTCGAGCGGCGCGTCCGCCACGAAGACCGGGATGCCGGTGGCGGAGGCCAGGCGCAGGTCGAGTCCGGGCAGCAGGGCCCCGCCGCCGGTCAGTACGATCCCGTGCTCCATCACGTCGCCCGAGAGCTCCGGCGGGCACTCCTCCAGGGTGGTGCGGACGGCCGCGATGACCGCCTCCACCGGCTCGTCCAGGGCGGCGCGCACGTCCCGGGCGGTGAGCACCAGGGTCTGCGGCATCCCCGAGACCTTCTCCCGGCCGCGCACGGTGAAGGTGCGGTCCTCCAGCTCGGGCCGGTCCGGCACGGGCCAGGCCGAGCCGATGGCCACCTTCACGTCCTCGGCGGTGCGCTCCCCGATGAGGAGGGCGTGCTCCTTGCGGACCCAGTCCGTGATGGCCTGGTCCAGGCGGTCCCCGCCGACCCGCAGGGACTGCGAGGTGACGATCCCGCCCAGGGAGATCACGGCCACCTCGGTGGTGCCCCCGCCGATGTCCACGACCATGGAGCCGCGCGGGTCGGAGACCGGCAGTCCGGCCCCGATGGCCGCCGCCATGGGTTCCTCGATCAGGTGCACCTGCTTGGCCCCGGCCCGGGTGGAGGCGTGCACGATCGCCCGCCGCTCCACCGGGGTCACCCCGGAGGGCACGCACACCACCATCCGGGTGCGGGTCCGGCGGCCCGGCACGGCCTTGCGGACGAAGTGCCGGATCATCTCCTCGGCGGCCTCGTAGTCGCAGATCACCCCGTCCTTCAGCGGACGGATCGCGGTGATCGAACCGGGGGTGCGGCCGATGGTCTCCTTCGCCTCGGCGCCCACCGCCAGGGCCGTGGTGCTGCCCGCCTTGACCGCGACCACGGACGGCTCATTGAGGACGATTCCGTGCCCGCGGGCGTAGACCAGGGTGTTCGCGGTCCCCAGGTCGATCCCTATGTCGCGGCTCGAAGCCGTCTTGTTGCTGCTGGCCTGCGGCATTTGCTCCCCTATCTCCCTGCCCGCAAGGCTTGCATGACGATCCGCGCGCGATTTCCGCCGAAGGTCCTGAAAAGGGCGGGCCGAAAGTCCTTCCGCTCCCCGTCCGTAGACTGGCCCCGTGAGTGAGCAGCAGCCCGAGAGCGACGACCGGTTCGAAGAGATCATCGACGCGGAGACCGGCCGCGACCCCGACCTGGCGGTCATCGAGGCGGGCAGCCGTACCCTGCGCGCCCAGGCCGGACCGCCCCAGGGCGACCCGGTCCCGGCCCGTCCCGAGGACCCCGAGGTGGCGCGCGCCCTGCGCGAGGTCGAGGAGGAGCTGGCGGGCCGCTGGGGCGAGACCAAGCTGGACCCCTCGGTCTCCCGGATCGCGGCCCTGATGGACGTGCTCGGTGAACCGCAGCGCGCCTACCCCTCCCTGCACGTCACCGGCACCAACGGCAAGACCAGCACCGCCCGCATGATCGAGGCCCTGCTGAACGCCTTCGAACTGCGCACCGGCCGCTACACCAGCCCGCACGTGCAGTCGGTGACCGAGCGCATCAGCCTGGACGGGCAGCCCATCTCGGCCGAGCGCTTCGTCGAGACGTACCAGGACGTCAAGCCGTACGTGGAGATGGTCGACGCCGCCGAGGACTACCGGCTGTCCTTCTTCGAGGTGCTCACCGGAATGGCCTACGCGGCCTTCGCGGACGCCCCGGTGGACGCGGCCGTGGTCGAGGTCGGCATGGGCGGCACCTGGGACGCGACGAACGTCATCGACGGTTCGGTCGCCGTGATCACCCCGATCAGCCTGGACCACACCGACCGGCTCGGCTCCACCCCCGGCGAGATCGCCCAGGAGAAGGGCGGCATCATCAAGCCCGGCGCCACCGTCATCCTGGCCCAGCAGCCGGTGGACGCCGCCCAGGTGCTCCTGAAGAAGGCCGTGGAGGTGGACGCCACGGTGGCCCGCGAGGGCATGGAGTTCGGGGTGGTCTCCCGCGAGGTCGCCGTCGGCGGCCAGCACCTGACCCTGCGCGGCCTCGGCGGCGAGTACGAGGACCTGTTCCTTCCGCTGTACGGCGCCCACATGGCGCACAACGCGGCCGTGGCCCTGGCCGCGGTGGAGGCGTTCTTCGGGATCGGCGCCCAGCACGCCCGCCCGCTGGACGTGGACACCGTGCGCAAGGCCTTCGCCTCGGTGACCTCGCCGGGCCGCATGGAGGTCGTCCGGCGCAGCCCCACGGTCGTCCTGGACGCCGCCCACAACCCGGCCGGTGCCGCCGTGACGGCCGAGGCGATCACCGAGTCCTTCGGCTTCAGCCGACTGGTCGGCGTGGTCGCCGCGAGCGAGGGCAAGGACGTCCGGGGCGTCCTCGAAGCCTTCGAACCCATCTTCGCCGAGGTGGTGGTCACGGAGAACTCCAGCCACCGCGCCCTGTCCGCGGACGAGCTGGCCTCGGTGGCCGTGGAGGTGTTCGGCGCCGACCGCGTACAGGTCGAGCCCCGCCTCGACGACGCCCTGGAGGCGGCCATTACCCTGGCCGAGGAAGAGGCGGAATACGGGGGGGCCGGGGTCCTGGTGACCGGCTCCGTGATCACGGTGGGCGAGGCGCGCCTGCTGTTGAGGAGGGTCTGATCCTGTGCGGATGCTGTGTTCCTCGACGCTGATCGGTGAATTCTTCATCATCGGCTTCGCGGCTCTGGTCGCCATGAAGGGAGACATCTCCCTCGCGCTGCTGTGGTCCGTCAGCGGCGTCGGGATGCTGCTCTCGCTGCTGCTGTGCGGGATGCTCTCCCGCCCGGCCGCCGTGCCCGTCGGCTGGGTGCTCCAGATCGGTCTGGTGCTGAGCGGTTTCGTCGTCCCGATGATGTTCTTCCTCGGCGCGGTCTTCGCCGGCCTGTGGTGGGCCTCCATCCACTACGGCCGCCGGATCGACGAGGCCAAGGCCCGCTGGGCCGCACTGGCCGCCGCCGAGAACGGCGGGGCCCCCTCCGGGGCCTGAGCGCCACCCGCGACACCCGCCCGCCCCCCTGCCCCGGCCCCCGCCGGCGGCCGGGGGGCGGGCCTGTAGCCTCGTACGACCGCACCCGTTTGCCGCAAGGAGCCACACCATGAGCCAGCGCACTCTCGTCATCCTCAAGCCCGACGCCGTCCGGCGCGGCCTGATCGGCGAGGTCATCGGCCGCATCGAGCGGAAGGCCGGCTGGACCGTCCCCGCGATGGAGCTGCGCACCCTGGACCAGGAGACCCTGGAGGCCCACTACGGCGAGCACAAGGGCAAGCCGTTCTACGAGCCCCTGATGGGTTTCATGTCCTCCGGTCCGGTCGTGGTGCTGGTGGTCGAGGGCGAGCGGGTCATCGAGGGCGTCCGGCAGCTGGCGGGCCCGACCGACCCGATCGCCGCCGCGCCCGGCTCCATCCGGGGTGATTTCGGCTCCATCACCCGGGAGAACCTGATCCACGCCTCCGATTCGGAGGAGTCCGCCGAGCGCGAGCTGAAGCTGTTCTTCCCGGGCCTGTCCTGACATCGGGTCAGCCGAATAGCGCTCATCCCCTGGGGCGACCGAAGTAATTTCGGTCGCCCTTCGGTATAGGCGGGCGACAGCGGGAACGCCTGACCGGGAGACGTCGTCACCACCAAGGGGGCGGGCATCCGTTCCGGCGGGAAAGCCGGAGTCCCGTCGCGCAATGTCCGTACCTGCGGCACTACGATGGGGCCTCCACCCACACACCCACTCGCCGACTCCTGACAGCAGCCGCTATCAACCGGGAAGGCCAGACGCTCCTCATGGGGAACAAGGGGAACTCAATGTCGTTCATCGGCCGTGACATGGCTGTCGACCTCGGGACCGCCAACACGCTGGTGTACGTGAGGGGCCGGGGGATCGTGCTGAACGAGCCTTCCGTCGTCGCCATCAACACGAACACCGGCGGCATTCTCGCGGTCGGCTCCGAGGCGAAGAAGATGATCGGCCGGACGCCCGGCAACATCGTCGCCGTACGACCGCTCAAGGACGGCGTCATCGCCGACTTCGAGATCACCGAGCGGATGCTCCGGTACTTCATCCTCAAGATCCACAAGCGCCGCTACCTGGCCCGCCCGCGGGTCGTGGTCTGCGTGCCCTCCGGCATCACCGGCGTCGAGCGCCGCGCCGTCATCGAGGCGTCCACCCAGGCGGGCGCCCGCCAGGTGCACATCATCGAAGAGCCCATGGCCGCCGCCATCGGCTCGGGCCTGCCCGTCCACGAGGCCACCGGCAACATGGTCGTGGACATCGGCGGCGGCACCACCGAGGTCGCCGTCATCTCCCTCGGCGGAATCGTCACCGCGCAGTCCATCCGGGTCGCCGGCGACGAGCTGGACAACGCGATCATCCAGCACATCAAGAAGGAGTACAGCCTCCTCCTCGGCGAGCGCACCGCCGAACAGATCAAGATCACCATCGGTTCGGCCTACGACCTCGACAAGGACGAGCACACCGAGATCCGCGGCCGCGACCTGGTCTCCGGCCTCCCCAAGACCGTGGTCATCTCGGCCGCCGAGGTCCGCAAGGCCATCGAGGAGCCGGTCAACGCCATCGTGGACGCGGTGAAGACCACTCTCGACAAGTGCCCGCCGGAGCTCTCCGGCGACATCATGGACCGCGGCATCGTCCTCACCGGCGGCGGCGCCCTGCTCCGCGGCCTCGACGAGCGGCTGCGCCGCGAGACCGGCATGCCCATCCACATCGCCGAGGACCCCCTCGATTCGGTCGCCCTCGGCTCGGGCAAGTGCGTCGAGGAGTTCGAGGCCCTCCAGCAGGTCCTGGACGCCCAGCCGCGGCGCTGACCGGAACTCCCCCGCGGGGGACGGAGCGGAACACACAGATCCGCCGTACGGGTGCTACCGGGCCCGTACGGCGGATCGTTGATATACAGGCAAGACCGGTGCAAGCACCGGGTCCACGAGAAGGAAGGCACGGCCGCCGCACGTGAGGGACACACGAGAGAGCCGGCTCCTCCTGGTACTGCTGGTCGCCATCGCGTTCGCACTGATCACGGTGGACATCCGGGCAGGCGAGGATTCCCCGGTCGACGGTGCCCGGCACGCTGCCGCCGCCGTCTTCGGGCCGGTCGAGGAGGGCGTCGCCGACGCCGTCGACCCGGTCGCCAACGCCATAGGAGCCGTACGGGACTCCGGCAAGCGGCACACCCGCATCGCCGCCCTCGAACGCGAGAACGCCGCCCTCAAGGCCAAGCTCGGCAGCGACGACCGCAACCGCGCCCGGCTCCGCGAACTCGACGGCATGCTGAAGAAGGCCGGCGCCGGCCAGTACGGCATCAAGGGCGCCGAGGTCATCGCCATAGGAGCGGCCCAGGGCTTCTCCTGGACCGTCACCATCGACGCGGGCAGCAAGGACGGCATCCAGCGGGACATGACGGTCCTCAACGGCGACGGACTCGTCGGCCGCATCACCACCGTCGGCCCCACCACTTCCACCGTCCTCCTCGCCAACGACCCCGACTTCACCGTCGGCACCCGCCTGGAGAGCTCCGGCGAACTCGGCTTCGCCACCGGCCAGGGCGACCGCGCCCTCTCCGTGGAGATGCTCAACGGCCGCGCCAAGATCGCCCCCGGCGACCGGCTCGTGACCTTCGGCTCCCGCGGCAACAAGCCCTTCGTGCCCGGCGTCCCGCTCGGCGAGGTCATCCGCCTGGAACCCTCCCGCGGCGACCTCACCCGCACCGTCTGGCTGCGCCCGTACGTCGCCTTCTCCCGCCTCGACATCGTCGGCGTCGTCGTGATGCCGCCCCGCACCGACCCGCGGGACGCCGTACTGCCGCCCCGCCCCGAGAAGCCCAAGCCCGCCCCGACGGTCACCGTGACGGTCACGCCCTCGGCGAGCGCCCCCGCCGCCGGCGAGGTCGCCGCGGACGCCGCGCGGCCGGACGCCGCCCAGCCGGCCGACGACTAGGAGACCGTCATGCGCTTCAACCGGATCCTGCTCTCGTCGTCCCTGATCGTGGTCGCCCTCGTCGTCCAGGTCACCATCCTCGGACGGCTCCAGCTCCCCGGCGCCGTCCCGGACCTCGTCCTCCTCACCGTGGTCGCCCTCGCCCTCGTCTACGGACACGTCAGCGGCGCCCTCATCGGCTTCACCGCCGGACTCGTGGCCGACCTGGCACCCCCCGCCGACCACGCCGCCGGGCTCTACGCCCTGGTGCTGTGCCTCATCGGGTACGCGGCCGGACTGGTCCGGCCCGACACCGGCCGGTTCCGCTCCGCCTGGGGCCCCATGCTGACCGTGGTCGCCGCGGCCCTGTCCTCCACGCTCCTGTACGCGGGGGTCGGCGCCCTCGTCGGGGACACCACCGCCCGCCACGTCGGCCTCGGCGGACTCCTGTTCACCGCGGCCCTCTACGACCTGCTGCTGGCCCCCTTCACGGTGCCGCTCATCATGGCGCTGGCCCGCCGCGCCGAGAACGACCCGATGGCGGTCGAGGCCAACGGCGGCCCGCCCCAGGGCACCGACGTGTCCTCCGGCTGGCTCTCCGGCGGCACCGGACTGCGCATCGGCAGCCAGCGCGGCGGCCTGCGGCTGCGCACCGCCCGCAACCGCGCGGGACGCGCCGGACGCATAAAGGGCGTCAAGGGCGTGAAGAGCGTCAAGAAGCTGTGACGGGGGAACAGGCGTGACCAACATTCCGGAGACCGGCCGCACCCCCCGGGTGCAGATCCGGCTCGTCATCATCCAAGTCATCGTCTTCTCGATGCTGCTCACCCTCGGCGGGCGGCTCTGGTACCTCCAGATCCGCAACGGCGACGAGTACACCGACGAGGCGAAGAGCAACCACGTCCAGCGGGTCGTGCGGCCCGCCGTCCGGGGCTCCATTCTCGACGCCCGCGGCGTCCCCCTCGCCGACAACGAGACCCGCCTGGTCGTCTCCGCCGGCCGCACCGAGCTGATGAAGATGAAGGACAAGGGCAAGGCCGTCATGACCCGCCTCGCCGACGTCCTGGACATGACCCCCAAGGAGGTCATGGACAAGATCCGGCTCTGCGACTCCCAGACCCCCCGGCCCTGCTGGAACGGCTCCCCCTACCAGCCGATCCCGGTCACCCTGGAGGCCACCACCCAACAGGCCCTCCAGATCCGCGAACGCCCCGAGGACTTCCCCGGCATCACCGCCGAGCCCACCGCCGTCCGCCGCTACCCGGCCCCCGGCAAGGCCCGTACCGCCCAGGTGCTCGGCTACCTCTCCCCGGTCACCGACGAGGAGATCCAGAAGGCCAAGGACTCCGACTCCCCGCACCTGCGCTCCGACCAGGTGGGCCGCTCCGGCATCGAGCGCACCTACGACAAGCAGCTGCGCGGCAAGGCCGCCGTCACCTCCTACGAGGTCGACAACCTCGGCCGGGTCATGGGCCAGACCGAATCCGACCCGGGCGTCCCCGGCTCCACCCTCGTCACCAGCATCGACGCCCGGGTGCAGGCCGTCGCCGAGTACGAGCTGGCCGCCGCCATGAAGCAGGTCCGCGGCGAGACCGACAAGATCACCGGCCGCAAGTACGAGGCCGACTCCGGCGCCGTGGTGGTCATGGAGTCCCGCACCGGGCGCGTGGTGGCCATGGCCTCCCAGCCCGACTACGACCCCAACGCCTGGGTCGGCGGCATCTCCGCGACCGACTACTCCCGCCTGACCAGCGAGTCCTCCAACTACCCGCTGCTCAACCGCGCCATCCAGGGCCAGGCCCCGGCCGGCTCGGTCTTCAAGGTGGTGTCCGCGAGCGCCGCCGTCCGCGCCGGCTACGACTTCAACGACAAGTACGACTGCAGCGCCTCCTACAGCATGGGCAACCGCTCCTTCGCGAACTTCGAGTCCAAGGGACACGGCCCCATCACCCTCGGGGACGCCCTCAAGTACTCCTGCAACACCGTCTTCTACCGGCTCGGCCACCAGGAGTGGCAGCGCGACGGCGGAATGAAGCCCAAGAAGGACGCGCACGACTGGTTCTACAAGACCGCCCGCGACTTCGGCTTCGGCGCCGAGACCGGCATCGACGTCCCCAACGAGGTCCGCGGCCGCATCCCGGACCGCCAGTGGAAGAAGAGCTTCTGGGAGGCCAACAAGGACGGCTGGTGCAAGCAGGGCAAGAAGGGCGGCACGTACGTCGAGCAGATCGCGTACGAGAGCTGCCTGGAGGGCAACCAGCTCAAGGCCTTCGACAGCATCAACTTCTCCATCGGCCAGGGTGACGTCCTCATCACCCCGGTCCAGCTGGCCACCGCCTACTCCGCCATCAGCAACGGCGGCACCCTCTACAACCCGACCATCGGCAAGGCCGTGATCAGCCCCGACGGCAAGAGCGTCGACGAGATCGAGCCCAAGCCGCACGGCCGGCTCCCGGTCAGCGCCGCCACCATCAAGGACCTCGACAACGGTCTGCGCTCGGTGGTCGAGGCGGGCGGCACGGCGGCCTGGCGGTTCGGCGGCTGGCCGCAGGACAAGATCCCCATGCACGCCAAGACCGGTACCGCGCAGGTCTACGGCAAGCAGACCACCTCGTGGTTCGCGACGTACACCAAGGACTTCACGATCGTCATGACGATCTCCCAGGGCGGCACCGGCTCCGGCGCCTCCGGGCCCGCCGTGCGCAACATCTACGACGCGATCTACGGGCTCGACAAGGAGGGCAACCAGGACCTGAAGAAGGCCCTGCTGCCCCGCCCGCAGACCGGTCTCCCCAAGGTCGACAAGGACGGCTCCATCGACGCCCCCGAGATCAAGCCGTACGTGCCGGTGCCCGAGGCCCCGGACACCGGTCAGGCGGGGCCCCCCGGAGAGGTCTGGATGGGCGGGCGGACGCTGTGACCGGAGCCAACAACTTCTCGGTGTCCCGCTACGCGCCCGACCGCGGTCCGCTGGCCCGACTCACCGCCCGCGACTCGGTGCTGCGCCGGCTCGACTGGCCGATACTGCTGTCGGCGCTGGCCCTGTCCTTCATCGGCTCCCTGCTGGTGTGGTCGGCCACCCGCAACCGCACCGTCCTCAACCAGGGCGACCCGTACTACTTCCTCTTCCGGCACGCCCTCAACACCGGCATCGGCCTGGTGCTCATGGCGGGCACGGTCTGGCTGGGCCACCGCACCCTGCGCGGCGCGGTCCCGGTGCTGTACGGGCTCTCGCTGGTGCTCGTCCTCGCCGTCCTCACCCCGCTCGGCGCCACCATCAACGGCGCCCACGCGTGGATCGTGATCGGCGGCGGCTTCTCCCTCCAGCCCTCCGAGTTCTGCAAGATCACCATCATCCTGGGCATGGCCATGCTGCTGGCCGCCCGGGTGGACGCCGGGGACCTGGTCCACCCCGACCACCGCACCGTGGTCAAGGCCCTCTGCCTGGCCGCCGCCCCCATGGGCATCGTCATGCTGATGCCCGACCTCGGGTCCGTGATGGTGATGGTCGTGATCGTCCTCGGGGTGCTGCTGGCCTCCGGGGCCTCCAACCGGTGGGTGTTCGGCCTGCTGGGCTCCGGCGTCCTCGGAGCGGTCCTGATCTGGCAGCTCGGCGTCCTCGACGAGTACCAGATCAACCGCTTCGCCGCCTTCGCCAACCCGGAGCTGGACCCGGCGGGCGTCGGCTACAACACCAACCAGGCCCGCATCGCCATCGGCTCCGGCGGGCTCGTCGGCTCCGGCCTCTTCAAGGGCTCGCAGACCACCGGCCAGTTCGTGCCGGAGCAGCAGACCGACTTCGTCTTCACCGTGGCGGGGGAGGAGCTGGGCTTCCTCGGCGCCGGCCTGGTGCTCGTCCTCCTCGGCGTGGTGCTGTGGCGGGCCTGCCTGATCGCCCGCCAGACCACCGAGCTGTACGGGACGATCGTGGCGGCCGGGATCATCGCCTGGTTCGCCTTCCAGTCCTTCGAGAACATCGGCATGACCCTCGGCATCATGCCGGTGGCCGGCCTGCCCCTGCCCTTCGTCTCCTACGGCGGATCCTCGATGTTCGCCGTCTGGGTGGCCATCGGACTCCTCCAATCGATCAAGGTGGAACGGCCCCTGTCGGCCTAGGCGGACCCGCTCCGGACGCGCCGCGGCCCCCTCCCAGAACACCCAGTGGAAGCGGCCGCAGTGGGTGAGGGGCGTGAGGTTCTCGCCGCGTCCAGTGCCGATGGCGGTGCCGCCGAGCAGGGCGAAGGCCACGTCGCTGCCGACCTGCACGGCGACCTCGTGGAGGGCCTCGTGGTCGGGTTCCAGGCC
>NZ_JBEOSD010000209.1:0-12065 GCF_040302735.1 Streptomyces sp. NPDC097619
TCCTCCAGCTCGGTGGCGCGGACGAGTTCGTGGTCGACGTGGCCGCCGCGCGGGTCGTGGCCGTTCTCCCGCATGAGCCCGTATCCGGCGGCGCGCACGTCCTGGAGGAACTCCTCCGAGTGGGCGCTGCGGAAGAGGGTGGAGGAGTCGGTGTCCTCCAGGAAGAGGATCCCGCCGGGCTTGAGGGCGGCGACCAGCTTGGCGACGATGGCCTCGCGCTCGGGGAGGTGCTGGATGAGCATGCGGGCGTGCACGAGGTCGAAGGCGGCCTGCGGCAGCTCGTCCTCGCGGAGGTCGAGCCGGAGCACCGTGAGCGTGTCGGTCTGCTCGTCGACGAGCCGCTCGGGCTTGAGGTCGGCGGCGACCACCTTGCCGGTGGGGCCGACGAGTTCGGCGAGGCGGCGGGCGGCCGAGCCGGATCCGAAGCCGAGCTCCAGGCAGTGCCAGCCGGGGCCGACGCCGAGGCGCTCGAAGCGCTCGAAGGTGCCGGGGTCCCAGATGGCCTCGTTGGTGTGGAGGCGCTCGGTCTCCTTGTCCCAGGCGGAGTCGAAGACGTACTCCTGCTCCTGGGTCGCTTCCGTGGTGACGGTCATGGGTGCTGGTCCCTCCCGGACCTAGGCGAAGAATTCGCAGATCGTGTCGGCTATGTGTTCGACCTCGGCGTCGGTCAGGTCCGGCCAGATCGGGATGGCGAGGTTGGAGCGGCTGGCCCAGCGCGCGTTCGGCCAGTCGGCGCCCTCGGGCGCGAAGGCCGAGAAGGCCGGCTGGAGCGGCAGCGGGGTGGGGTAGTAGACGTGCGAGCCGATGCCGCTCTCGTTGAGGTAGGCGCGCAGGTCCTCGCGCCGCGAGACCTGGATCGAGTACACGTAGTAGCAGCGGCCGTTGCGGCCGGCGGGCGGGGCCTTGACGTCGGTGTCGTCGAGCTCGGCGAAGCGCGCGGTGTAGTAGTCCGCGATCTGCGCGCGGCGTTCCAGGCGGTCGGCGAAGGTGGGCAGCCGGTGCAGCTGGAAGGCGGCGATGATCTCGTCGAAGCGGCTGTTGCGGCCGATGCGGTGGTGCAGGAAGCGGTTGACGCCGTCCTGGCCGTGGTTGCGGAGCATCTTCACGGCGGTGCCCAGCTCGGGGTCGTCGGTGAGGACGGTGCCGCCCTCGCCGATCGTGCCGAGGGCCTTGACCTGGAAGAAGGAGAAGACGCCGAGGGTGCCCCAGCGGCCCGCGGGGATCCCGTCGAGGACAGCGCCCTGGGCGACCGCGGCGTCTTCGATGACGGGGATGCCGTGCTCGCGGCCCATCGCCACGTACCGCGGCATGTCCGCCATGATCGAGAAGAGGTGCGCGGGCATGAGGGCCTTGGTGCGCTCGGTGATCAGGCTCTCGGCGTGGTCGGGGTCCATGACCATGGTCCAGGGGTCCACGTCGGCGAAGACGGGGGTGGCCCCGGCGTTGACCACGGAGGAGGCCACCGGCTGGCAGCAGAAGGCGGGGACGATGACCTCGTCGCCGGGTCCGATGCCCAGGGCGCCGACGGACAGCTCCAGGCCGCCGGTGCCGCTGCCGCAGGCCAGGACGTGCGCGGCGCCGGTGTCCCGCTTGATGGCCTCTTCGAACTCGGCGGTGCGGCGGCCCAGGATGAACCGCTGGTCCGGGTCGGTGCCGACCTCGAACAGCGCCTTGCGCAGGGCGTCCTTGTCGGCCTCGAACAGCTCGGGCGGGAAGAAGGGCAGGGTCCTCACGACTGGCTCCCGGTGAAGAAGTCCCGAATGGCGCCGACGACGGTGTCGAGCTGCTCCTCGGTCAGGTCGGGGTAGAACGGCAGCGCCACGGCCCGCTCGCAGGCGGCCTCGGCGACGGGGAAGTCGCCGGGGCCGTGTCCGAGCTCCTTGAAGCAGGGCTGCACGTGCAGCGGGATCGGGTAGTACGTCTCGGTGCCGATGCCGCGGGCGTTGAGGTGGGCGACCAGCTCGTCGCGGCGCTCGACCTCGATCTCGTACACGTAGAACACGGAGTCGGTGGGGACCTCGCGCTCGACGAGGGTGGGCAGCCGGAGCACGCCGGGGATGCCGGAGAGCCGCTCGTGGTAGGCGGCGGCGAGCCGGGCGCGGGTGGCGATGTCCTGGTCGAGGCGGGGCAGCTTGGCGAGCAGGACGGCGGCCTGGAGGTCGTCCATCTTGCTGTTGGTGCCGGAGATCCCGGAGAGGTTGGAGATCCCGGCCAGGTGGTCGATGGTCTTGCCCATGCGGCCGTGGTGGCGAAGGATCGTCGCGGCCTCGGCGACCTCGTCGTCGTCGGTGAGGATCATCCCGGCGTCGCCGAGGGCCCCGAGGGTCTTGGTGGGGAAGAAGGACAGCACCCCGCCGCGGCCGAGGAGGCCCGCGTGCTTGCCGTCCCAGCGCATCCCGATGCCCTCGGCGCTGTCCTCCAGCACGGTGATGCCGTGCCGGGCGGCGATCTCGTTGATGGCGGCCATGTCGGCGAGCTGCGTGAAGAGGTGCGCGGGCATCACGGCCCGGGTCTTCTCGGTGATCCGGCTCTCGAAGGAGGCCGGATCCATCGCGTAGGTGACGGGGTCGATGTCCGCGAAGACGGGCACCGCTCCGATCGCGGCCACGGTGGTGGCGGTCGCGGCGAAGGTGAAGGCGGGGACGACGACCTCGTCGCCGCGCTGCACCCCGGCCGCGCGCAGCAGGATCACCAGGGCGTCGGTGCCGTTGTTGACGGCGATGGCGTGCTTGGCCCCGGTGTACGCGGCGATCGCCCGCTCCAGTTCCAGGCACTTGCGGCCGTGGGACCACTTGTTGCGGTCGAAGACGTCGTCCAGGTGGGTGCTGATCGAGGGCCACAGCTCCTCGAAGGTGGCCGCCTGGGTGAAGAACGGCACCCCCGTCTGCTCGCGGCCGCCTGCCTCGGCGGGACTTGCCACACTCTTCACGCTGCTCCTTGGGAGATGTAGAGGGAGCTCCGGTCCGTCCCGGTGGTGTCCGTCGCGGTGGTCACGCGCGCGGCGGGGCCGTCGACGGGACCGTGGGCGGTGCGCACGGAACGGCAGTGGCCGGAGGCGACGAGGGCGGCGGCCACGGTCCGGGCGGCCTCCTCGTCGCGGACCAGGAAGGCGCAGGTCGGTCCGGAGCCGCTGACGAGGGCGCCGAGGGCGCCTGCCGCGAGTCCCGAGCCGAGGGTGTCGGCCAGTTCCGGGCGGATCGTCAGGGCGGCGCCCTGGAGGTCGTTGCGCAGCAGGGCGGCCAGGCGGGCGGGGTCCCCGGAGGCGAGGGCCGCCTCGAAGTCGGCGGCGGGGTCGAGGGCGGGGCCCTCGGGCGGCGGGGTGCCGGCCTCGGCGCGCAGCCGGTCACATTCGACGAAGACCCGCGGGGTGCTCAGTCCTTCGTGGGCGAGGGCGAACACCCAGTGGAAGCGGCCGCAGTGGGTGAGGGGCGTGAGGTTCTCGCCGCGTCCGGTGCCGATGGCGGTGCCGCCGAGCAGGGCGAAGGCCACGTCGCTGCCGACCTGCACGGCGACCTCGTGGAGGGCCTCGTGGTCGGGTTCCAGGCCCCAGAGGGCGGCGCAGGCCACGATCGCGGCGGCGGCGTCGGCGCTGCCGCCCGCCATGCCCCCGGCGACGGGGATCCGCTTGTCGATGTGGAGGTGGACGCCGGGTTCGACGCCGATCCGTTCGGCGAGGAGGGCCGCGGCGCGGGCGGCGAGGTTGCGGTGGTCGGCGGGGACGGCGGCGGTGTCCTCCCCGGCGACGGTCACGGACAGTTCGGGCGCGCCGGTGGCCGTCACGGTGTCGAAGAGCGACACGGACTGGAAGACGCTGACGAGTTCGTGGTAGCCGTCCGGCCTGGTGCCCCCGACGCCCAGGTGGAGGTTGACCTTGGCCGGTACCCGGACAGTGACGCTCACCGCGCTGCGTCCCTGGTCTCGTTCATCAACGTGGCTGCTTCCTGGCTCGAAGGTGCCCGGCGGGTCACCGCCGGCGGGACGGACGACGTCCGGAGGGCGGCGCGCGCCACGGGAACCCCCCGGTGCTGCCCTCGTGCCGCGAGTGTGCGGCGGTGCCCCTGCGCGCGACTAAAGCGCGCGGGTGACGGGCCCGGAAGACGGCACTACCTGCCGTGCAACTAGGTGCCACCGGCGATGTCTTGGCCGGTGGGGGCGGCCGCGGCCAAGCTGGGCGGCGGGTCCGGGTCCCGGCCGGGCCCGTGTTCCGCCCGCGGCGGGCCCGGGAGTCCGCCGGCGCGGCGACGCGTCCTCCCCTCGGGCCCCGGGGAACCGCGCGACCACCGACGGCCCGCAGCTCGCTCCCCGCACGCCGTGCGGGAGCGCCCGGGCGGCGGCGCACCCGCAAGGAGTGAGGATGTCCCGTTCCGCGACAGCCGAAGAGCTCGATCTGACGGCCGTGACCCGCCGTCTCGTCCACCTGCCCCGGCCCCCGGCGGAGCCGGGCTCCGGCTCCGGTACCGCGGGGGAACGGTTCGTGCTGGCGGCGGGGCTGCCCTGTGGGCCCTCCCTGTTCCGCGACGCCTCCGGCGGGCACGACACCCAGCTGTTCACCGAGATCGTGCGGCAGCTCGGCCTGTCGCTGGGGCACCGCTACTTCGGGGTGCCCGCGGAGCGGGCCTGCCTGTTCGTGCGGATGGGCTGGTCGGTGCCGGACCCGGCGGTGTGGCGGGCCGGGGCGGCGGGCGGACGCCCGCGCATGAGCATGGACATCGGGGCCGTCCCCACCAAGGTGGTGGGCGGGGTGCCGCGGGGGCTGCGGCTGACCGGCGCCCTGGACATCGACGGCGCGCCGGGCTGTGCCGGCTCCGCCGAACTGGTCTTCCTGCCACCGGCGGTGGCCCGTACCCACCGCGCCACCAGCCGCCTCGCCGCGGTCTCGGCGGGGGGACCGAGGCCGGACGGGGCCGGGGCGGTACGTCCGTCGGCCGCGCCGGGCGCGGTCGGTCGGGCGGAGGCCGCCGATGTGGTGGTCTCCGTACCCGAGGGGCGCGGGGAGGTGACCACCACCGCCATCGTGGTCGATCCCGGTCATCCGGTGTTCTTCCTGGACGGTACGGACTCGGTACCGGGGCTCCTCCTGGTGGAGGCGGTGCGGCAGACGGCGCTGCTGGCGGCGGGGCGACGGCACGGGTTCGCGCCCGCGGAGACCGCGCTGACCGGGCTGGCCGTGCACTTCCGCGGGTTCGCGGAGTTGGACCTGCCGCTGAGCTGCACCGCGGTGACCGGACCGGTGGGCCGGGACGGGGCCGGCCGGCCCTGCGCCACGGTGCGGCTGACGGTGTCCCAGCTGGGCAAGGTCACGGCCGAGGCCGAGATCACCGCTGCGCGGGCCGCGTGAGCGCCCGTCCCGGCGGCACCGCGACCGCCGCCCCCGGACAGCTCGGACAGGGAGGACAGGTGGGTCTGGCCGACGACCGACCCGCCGCGGGCCCCGGCGGCGGCGGGCCGCGCGCCGTGGTCGTGGCGGAGCTCGGCGAGGTCCTGGCGCCGTGCCCGCCGCTGGGCGCGGCCGCCCCGGTCCTGCACACGGGCGCCTTCGTGGTGGACCCGCCGTTCTACGGGGACGGGGACATCGGGCAGGTCGCGGTGTGCGGCACCGTCAACGAACTGGCCGCGGCCGGCGCCGAGCCGGTGGCCCTCACCTTGTCGGTGATCGCCGAGGCGGGGCTCCCGTTGGCTCGGCTGCGGCGGATGGCCGGCTCGGTGCGCGATTCGGCCCGGGCGGCGGGGGTGGTGGTGACGGCCGTGGACGTGCGGGTGGTCCGGGCCGGTGAGGCCGACCAGCTGTACGTGCAGGTCACCGGCGTCGGGGTGTTCCGGGACGGTTCGCCGGTCGCGGCGCCGGTACGGGCCGGGGACCGGGTGCTGCTGAGCGCCCCGCTCGGCGGGTACGGAGCCCATCTGCTGTCGGTGCGCGGGCTGTTGGGCTACGAGAGCATCATCGGCGGCGGCTGTGCCCCGCTGGGCGGGCTGCTCGCGGAGGTGCGGCGGGCGGTGCCCGCGGGCGCGGTGCGGGTGGTGCGGCCGGTGGCGGGCGAGGGCCTGGCTCCGGTGCTGGACTCGCTGGCGGGGGCCGCCGGGCTGGGCCTGCGGGTGGAAGAGCTGGCGCTGCCGGTGCAGTACGAGGTGCGGATGGCGCTGGACACGTTGGGGGTCGCCCCGTGGCACGCCTCCAGTGCGAACTGTGCCTGTCTGGTGGTCGCCCCGGAGCACGCGGACGCGGTGTTGGCGGCCTTGCGGGCGCACCCGCAGGGGGCGGACGCGGCGGAGGTCGGCGAGGTGTCGGCGGGGTCGGGGGCCGGGGTGCTGCTGGTCCGGGCCGACGGCCGCGCGGTGCCGCTGCTCCCCGAGACGGCTCCCCCGGCCCGGCTGTCGTAGCGCGGGACGGGGCGGACCCCCGGGCGGCGCCGGGGGGCGCCGCGCCGGGGGTCCGGTCCGTTCAGGCGGCGGTGGCCCGCGGCGCGGGAGCGGTGCCGCGGCGGCGGCCCCGGTGGAGCAGGGCGTATCCGGTGACGGTGGCGAGGGCGGGCAGGACGGCCATGCCGAGGAGAATCCCGGCGCGGGCGGTGCCGCTCTGCGCGAGGGCCTGCCCGGAATCGGAGGAGACGTAGCCGCTGACCTGGAGGACCAGGGCGAAGAGGAAGGGCGCCAGGGCCAGGCCGAGGGTCTCCCCCGCCGAGAAGAGTCCGGACAGGGCCCCGGCCCGGGCGGTGCCGGTGCGGGCCGCCCCGTCGGCGGCGGTCTGGGCCAGCATCGCGTACAGGAAGAGGAGTTGCCCGGCATGTCCGGTGCCCACGATCAGCAGGACCAGCGGAGTGAAGAGGGCGGGCAGCACGGGTGCGGCCAGGAGCAGCAGGCAGCCCGTGGTGAACAGGGCCGAGGCGGCGGCGAAGGCGCGTTCGGTGCCGTGGCGGCGGGCGTACCGGCGCCAGGCTCCGGTGGTGAAGAGGTTCGGCAGGACGAAGGCGGTCACGAGGGCGCCGGTCATGGCGGGTTCACCGAGCACGTGTTCGGCGAAGTAGGGGGCGCCGGCGAGGAGCAGTCCGGTGGCGACGACCTGCACGGTGGCGCAGCGCAGCAGGGCCGCGAAGGCGGGGTGGGCGCGCAGCAGCCGGCGGCGGGCGGCGGCACCGGGCTCCTCCGCGGCGGCACCGGTTTCGGCGGGAGTCCCGGTTGGGATGCCGGTTCCGGCGGGGGTCCCCGGGGCCCGGTCGGCGCCGCGGGGCGGAGTGGGCCGGGCGGCCGCGGTGCGGGCGGTGCCGCGGAAGACGCCGATCGTGCCCGCCGTGACCAGGACCGCGGCGAACACCCCGGCCCAGCGGTGCCCTTCGATGCCCCCGCCGCCCGCCCCGACCAGGGCGGGGGTCACTCCGGCGGCGAGGATCGCGGCCACCGCGATGCCCGCGACCCGGCCGCCGACCAGCCGGACCCGGTCCGGGGCGCTGTCGGTGAGCTCGGCGGGCAGGGCCGCGTACGAGGCGTGGAAGAAGGCGAACGCGGTGGCGGTGAGCAGGAATCCGGCGGCCGTCCACAGGGCGCCGGCCGTGCCCGCGGCCGCGCCGGCGAACATGAGGGCGAAGGCGGCGGCGGTGCCCAGGCCGCCCACGAGGACGTGCAGTCGGCGTCCGCCGGAGCGGCCGCGGGTGCGGTCGGCGAGGCGTCCGGCGAGCGGGGTCAGCAGGACGTCCCAGAGTTTGGGCAGGAGCACGAGGGTGCCCGCCAGTCCGGCGCCGATGCCGAGGGTGTCGGTGAGGTAGGGCAGGAGCAGCAGGCCCGGCAGGGTGGTGAAGGAGCCGGTGACGAGGGCTCCGGAGGCGTACCCGATGCGGGTGCCGCGGCGGGTACCGGGGGCGGGCCGGGGCGGGGCGGGGGCCGGAGCGGGTGCCGGGGCCGGGGAGGGGGCGGGCCGGTGCGGACGCCCGGCATCCGGAAGCCGCTGTGCGGTGGTGGGCATGCCGCTCCTCGGGTGGTCGGGCCGTTAACGGAATGCGCTAGATGCTCGGCGCAGGTCCCCGGCCGCACCAGTCGGGGCTATTCCTCACACCGGCCGCGGAAATCCCTCCTCCGCTTGATAAACAGACGGAAGAAGCCGGGAACTCGGTCCGTTCCCGTAGGGGACGGAGGGAAGCCGTGTCCGGGAAATCCCTGACACTTAAATCGGACACCCTTACACACCGTCAGGACTCATCCGTACGTACGTTCTCGACCGAAAGAGAACGGGCCCCACATTGGCCGGAACGACTCAGTTCCTCCGGCCCGAACTCCGAGGAGACCGACCCATGTTGAAGGACCCGCTGACGCCACGGGCAGAGGAACTCGCCCTGCTGCGGCGGACGCTGCTCCTCGCTCGGGAGTCGGCTCGGTTCGTCCGGGTCACCGGAGAGCCCTGGTCGGGAAAGACGCACCTGCTGCGGAAGCTGTCCGATTCCGCCCAGGGGGATGGCTGGAAATTGGCTTTCGGGAGTGTGCCGCGCCCCGGCCCCTTCCGCCCCTTCGACGTCCTCGTGGACGCCCTGGACGAACACCTCGGTCAGGCCGACGGCTCCCTGTTCGAAGAACTCGGTCCGGTGCACACGCGATGTCTGAGCTCGTGGTTCCCCTCACTGGCCACGTCGACCGCCGCCGACCCGCCGGACGCCTATGGAACGGTGCGCGCCCTGCGCACCCTGATCGAACTCCTCGCCAGGGACGGCGGGCTGCTCCTGGTCCTGGACGATACCCACCGCGCCGGTCCCGAGACCCTGGACTTCCTCACGCACTTGGTCCACCATCCGCCGCGCGCCGCGGTCATGACCGTCTTCGCGCACCGTACCGGCACCACCGCCCGGCACCTGTCCGCGGTGGCCTACGACAGCGGGCGGGTGGAACACCTCCCGCTGGGACCGCTGCCCCCGGCCGAGGCCCGCACCCTGCTCCCGCCCGGCCTGGACCCGATGGCCGAGGCACAGGCCCTCCGGGACGGCGCCGGGGTGCCCGGCCTGCTGCGGATCCTCGGCCAGGACGGCGGCGGCCGGCTCCGGGCGGTACCCGAACTGACCCTCGGGGTGCCCCCGCTGCTGCACCGCGGGCCGGTGGAACTGCACTCGCTGTCCTCGCTCGGCTGGCGCACCGCCTGCACGGCGGCCGTGGTCGGCTCCCCCTTCACCCCCGGTCAGGTGGCCGCGGCCGCCCCGCTGCCGGAGGAGGAGGTCCGCCGCGGCCTCGACGAACTGCACGCGGAAGGGTTGGTGGACCCGGACGGCTCCGCCCTGCGCTTCCGCTTCACCCGCCCCGCCGTCCGCTCCCTGCTCTACCACGCCTCCGGAGCCGGCTGGCGGGGCGCGGCCCGGCAGCGGGCCGTCACCGCCCTGCGCTCCGACGGCACCCCCTCGGGCCGGCTGGCCCTGGCCGCCCACCTGGAGGACGCGGACCCGCTCACCGCCGACGACCTGCGGGTCCTCGCCCTCGCGGCCCGGGACGGCCTGTTCCTCCAGCCCGCCCGCTCGGTCCGGATCCTGCGCCGGGTCACCCGCTACCCGCAGTCCCCCGTGGAAGCCCGCGTCCTGCTCCTGAAGGCGCTCGTCGTGGCGGGCGAGACCGAGGAGGCCCTGCGCGGCTACGCCGAACTCTGGCCGCGGCTGTACTCGGTGTGGGCCCCCGGCGCCCGGGACGACGCCCTGCTGTGGCGGGTCCGCGCCCTGCGCCTCCAGGGCCGGCCCGACCAGGCCCGCGAGCTCCTCGACACCCTGGACCTCGCCCCCCGCCCCGCGGGCACCCTGCTCGGCGAGCGGGCCGCCCTGCTGCTGGAACCGGACGGCGACGGCCCCGGCCCGGCCGCCCAACAGGACTGGGAGACCGTGCGCACCGCCGTACGGGAGGACGCCCGCCGGGCCGTGGAGGACGCGGGCCCTGCGGGGGAACCGGCGCACGCCCACGCCGTGGCCCGGCTCGCCGCCGTCCAGGCGGCCACCGGGGACCTCGCGGAGTCCGCCGTCAACGCGCGCCGCTGCGCCCGGCTGCTGGACGGCTTCGAGGACGCGGAGCTGGCCGCCGACCTGGAGGCGCTGCGCTGGCTGGCCTCGGCGGAGACGGCCCTCGGCGACGGGGACCCGACGGGGCACGCGGGCCGGGGCACCGAACTGGCCCTGCGGTTCGGACAGGCGTACCTGCTGGGCCCGTCGGCCCTGGAGCTGGCCGCCGCCCGGGCGGCCGGCGACGACCCCGACGCCGCCACCACGGCCGCGGACCTGGCCGCGGCGGCGGCCCGCCGCACGGGCGCCGTACCGCTCGCGGCGGCGGCGGGACGGCTGCGGCGCCGCCTTTCCGGCCGCTCGGCGGCGGAAGAGCGTCGCGGACACCTTTCCGGGCTGAGTTCACGTGAATTGGAGATCGCCGCCCTCGTGGGCGCCGGACGCACGAACCAGGGAATTGCGACCCGTCTCGACATCAGTGTGAAAACCGTGGAGACCTACATGAGTCGCATCTTCAAGAAACTCGGGGTGAATTCACGGTCGCAGGTGGCCCACGCAATCGGCCGAAGCAATGGAGAATATTAGCGAGCAAGAAAGTGGAAAACCTCATCACCCGATTCCGGAAGACTGCAGAGCCGAATGCTTCGACCTTCCGGAACTGTTCAACGGGCAACAAAAGGCCCCGCCTCTCGAACTTGGGGTTCCGAGGGCGGGGCAGGTGGGCGACTCTACCGGCGGGGGAACCGGGAGCAGCCTCGGCGACAGCCTCCCAGAGCCTCCTTGTGGAGCACTTAAGGGGAACTTCCACGATACGAAAAAGAGCAGGCCCGCCGCTTGGCGGGCCTGCTCAATACAGCATTAATCGGAAGTTCAGCCTGCGTACTTCCACTCCCAGTCCGACGAAGTCACGACCAGGTCACCCCCACTCCCAGTCGAGCGGAGACGCGGTGGGCGAGGGCGACGGAGCACTCGCCGGTGCCGTCGGCGGCTGAGTGATGTCAGCCTGAGCAGCGCCCGCCCCCACGGACACTGCAATAGCGATCGCAGCGAGAAGAGCTGCTACTGATGTACCGATTCGAAGTCCGAGGCCGTTCACACTTACCCCCAAGTAAGGCCCGTCGCTGTCGTTACGCCAATTAGTCTGCCGAGCGGCCAATACGGACCCAAGGCTTCAGTGCTGTCGTAAAGTTGCCTGGCAACTTGTTCTCGCAACGGGGGGAGTAATAGCGAGATGTCCGAAAACGTCCTCGGTGGGGTGGGTTTCAGCAGGTTGGATGACACGAGTGCATCCGCCTACCGGCAGGCAGTGCTCCGCGGCCGCTATGTCAGAGAAGAGGTCGCCGCCGAACTCGGCGTCAGCGACGAGCAAGCCGTGCGGATCGAGGAGACGCTCCAAAGTCTTCGCTTGCTGCGCCCGATGCCGGGCGAACCCAATGTGCTGGTGCCCATCAGCCCCGGTGCCGCGGTGGTCGACCTGGTGGGACCGGCAGAGAGCCAGATCCGCGAGCTCCAACAGTCCGTCAGCGAGGTACGGACCGAGATGCTCGCCCTGCTCCCCGCCTACTTCGAGAGCCGCAGACAACGCAACGAGGCCGAAGCCTTCGATGTCATCACCGACATCAAGGCGCTCCAGGCCACCCTCGACGACCATGCCAAGCGCTGTCGCTCCGAGATCCTCTCCGCCCAGCCGGGCGGACCACGAGCCTCCGGTCTCCTCGAAGCGGCGCTCCCCAAGTCGCTGGAACGGCTGGAGCGCGGCATGGTGATCAAGAACCTCTATCAGCACACCGTACGCAGCGACCTGGCCACCACGGCCTACGTCCGAGCGGTGACCGCTGCCGGCGCGGAGGTGCGTACCACGGACCAACTCATCGACCGGATGATCATCTACGACCGGGAGATCGTCTTCCTGCCTGAGCAGCAGGTCAAAGGACGGAACCCTGGCGCGGTCGTGATCCGCGAACCGACCCTCGTGACCTTCCTGTGCAAGGTCTACGACTACCTGTGGGCCGGGGCCGCCCCCTTCATGCCCGGGGCCGAGGAGATCACCACGATCAACGACGAGTTGAAGCTGTCGATCATCCGTCTGATGGCCGAGGGCCACAAGGACGAGCT
>NZ_JBEOSD010000210.1:0-11341 GCF_040302735.1 Streptomyces sp. NPDC097619
CGTGCGGGACTTCGCGCGTCGACGGCCGGGCACCTTCCTCGCCGGCGCCGCCGTGGCGGGGTTCTTCCTCGGCCGCGCCGGCAAGGGGGTGGGCGCCGCGGACTCCTCCACCGGAACGCCTGACGGCTCGCGCCCCACGCCGCCCACGCCTCCGGCAGCCGGCGCCGGGGCGGCTGCCCACGCACCCGTCCCCGCTCCTCCGCAGCCGGCACCCCTGCCCACGGGCACGACGCGACCGTTCGAAGGGCTGTGACATGACCACCGCACACGAGGAACGGATTCCCGCGGGCGAGGGCATGGACCCCCGCGCCCCCTCGCCGGCGGGGATCGGCAGCGGCCACGACGGGGCGGCCGAACCCTCGATCGGCGACCTGGTGGAGGCGATCGGCCAGGACGTGTCCGGGCTGCTCCGCACGGAGATCGAACTGGCCAAGGCCGAACTCAAGGAGGAGTCGGCCAAGGCGGGCAAGGCAGCCGGCATGCTCGGCGGGGCCGGCTATGCCGGCCACATGGTGGCGCTGTTCGGCAGCCTCACCGTCACGTTCGCCATCGGCAGCGTCATCCCGCTCGGCTGGGCCGCGCTGATCGTCACCGCCCTCTGGGCCGCGGTCGGCGCCGCCCTCTACGTCAGCGGCCGCGCTGGCTGACAACGGCGAGCACACCTGGCGCGTGACGTCGATGCACTCGCGGACCGGATGACCCCCCGAAAGATCGCACAGCGCAAGGCCTCGGAGATCCGTCACCGGGCCGGCGGGATCAAGGAGCGCGTGATGGGTACGGCACAGGACACCGCGCACGGGACGGTGGAGGGAACGCACCGGGCGGCCGACGGCGTCGCGGAGGCGGTCAAGGAGGTCGGCGCGACCGTCGGTGACACCGTCCAGCAGGCGCCCGAACAGGTCGAGCGCGGCACCCGGGGCAGCCCGCTGGCCGCCGGGCTCATCGCGTTCGGCGCGGGCATGCTCGCCTCGGCGCTGTTCCCCGCCACAGATGCGGAGGAACGTGCCGGACGTCGGCTCCGCGAACACTCCGACGAACTGCTCGAACCGGGCAAGCGGGCCGCCCTCGAAGCGGTCCGCGAAGTCCGGGACGAGATGCGGGAACCCGCCACGCAGGCCGTGGAGGAGATCAAGGCGGCGGCACAGGAGGCGGCGGAAACCACCAAGGAGGAAGCGCGGGGGGCTGGACGGGACACGGTCGAAGGCCTGGCGCGCACCGCTCACGACGCGGTGGGAGAGGTCCGCGACACCCCCGCCGGCCCCGCTTCGTCCTGATCGCGCCCGTTCGCCCGCCGGTTCCGGTTCAATCGCCGGGTTCCTCGGTGGGGGTAGGCGGGAGGGCGGTGTGGTCGGGGTGGCCGCGCGTCCGGCGGGCTTCCTTCAGCTCCGCCTCGTACAGGTGGTCGCGGCCTGCGGCGAGGTCGTCCAGGACCTCCCGCTCCAGGGCGGCGAAAGGCCGGTAGTAGGTGGCGTCGTAGGACTCCACGATCTGGAACGTCCAGTGCCCCGGGATGACGTTGCGGCCCACGATCTCCCGCTCCACCCGCGCCGCGTGCTCGGCGTGGCCCGCTTCGCGCAGCAGCCGCACCGCCTCGTCGAGCTGGAAGTCGGCCGTGCCGGTCAGCTGGTGGAACCCGTACAGGTGCCCCCGGGCCCGCTCGGTCGTCTCCAGTGCCTTGGAGAGCGCGCCCAAGGCCCGCACGGTCGCCCCGGTCACTCCCGCAGGCCGCTGGTGGGCCCCGTCCATGGATCCGCTCTCGTCACCCATGGCAGCACGCATGCCCCGCCGCCCGGTCGACCGTCCCGCCGGCTGGGCCGCGCGGCCCAGGAAATTCGCCCGGGAGGACCGGGTTCCGAGGGCACGACTACCGGGTGAGGTAGAGGGCGCAGACGTCGTCGCGGCGGGCGTGCGGGTCCACCAGGGCGGCGAGGACGCCGTCGAGACCCGTGCCCGCGGTCGTGCAGTCGATGACGGTGCGGGCCAGCCGGTCGAAGCTGGTGTCGAGGTCTTCGAGGGGGGTCTCGATGAGGCCGTCGGTGTAGATCAGGAGCCGGTCGCCGGAGCGGAGCGTGAGGGTGGCGGACTCGTAGCGCGACCGGTGCGTGGCACCGAGCAGGACGCCCGTGGCCTCGACGAGGTAGCGGGCCTCGCCGTCGCGGATCAGGAGGGGCGGGGGGTGTCCGGCCCGGACCCAGGTGAGTTCGGAGCGGGTCGGGTCGTAGGTGGCCATGATCATGCTCGCGGTGCCGTAGTTCTGCTCCGCGGTGTGCAGGAGAAGGGTGTTGAGCCGGGCGAGGATGTCGGGCAGCGAGGTGCTGGTGATGGCCATGCCCTTGGCACTGAAGCGGAGTTGGGCCATGGTGGCCACGGCGCCGAGTCCGTGCCCCGCGACGTCCCCGACCACGATCAGGGCGCGGCCGTCGGGCAGTTCGACGGCGCTGTACCAGTCGCCGCCGACGTCGAGTCCTTCTTGGACGGGCTGGTAGGCGACGTCCACGGTGAGTCCGGCCAGATCGAGGGTCTGGTGGGTCCGGGGGAGCAGGGCGTCCTGGAGCCGGGCGGCGAGTTCGCGTTCGGCGGCCAGCAGCCCGCGCTGGACGAGCGTGGCCTCCTGGGACTCCAGGAGCCGGTCCTCGGCCTCCTTCGTGGCGGTCAGGTCCTGGAAGAAGCCGTGGACCTCCACCGGGTCGCCCCGGACGTCGGTCTCGGCCTCGGCCACGATGCGGACGTGCCGGAGTTCCCCCGCGGGAGTGGTGATGCGGAAGGTGTGGTCGATGGGCCGCCCCTCGCCGAGCAGCTTCGGCACGACCTCCCCCAGCGCGGGCAGGTCGTCGGGGAGGACGTGCCCGGGGAGCTCTTCGAGGGTCATCGGCCCCAGCGAGCGGTCCCGCCCGAAGACGGTGTAGACCTCGTCGGACCAGCTGATGGTGTCGGCCACCAGGTCCCAGTCCGCCCATCCCATGTTGCCCAGGCGCTGCATCACCGCCAGGCGCCGCTGTTCCCGTTCGCCGCTGTCCAGCCGTACCCAGGAGACGATCAGGCCGCCCTGGCAGGCGGACGCGCGGACCGCGAACCGGGAGAGCCGGGGGATGCCGGCCAGTACCTCCTCGTACGTGAAGGGATCTCCCTCGTAGCGGACCCCGGTCTCCAGCGCGCTCAGGTAGCCCTCCCACAAGGGGGAGCCGGCCACGGTCGGGTACGTTTCGAGCACGAGGCGGCCGACCAGGTCCTTGCCGCGCCGAGCCCCGATGTCCACCGCATCGGGGGACGCGGCGGAGACCCGGAAGTCCGTCACCCGCCCGTCCGCGTCGCGCTCGGGCACCAGGAAGATCACGGACCCGGGGAGTCCGTCCAGCAGGTCCTGTACCGCCGCCACGGGCAGTCCGTGGCCCGTGTCGCCGCCCTGGTCCCGGTCCGTGGGCCGTCTGGTCACATAGCGGTGGGAGGAGAAGGGCGAGTCACCGCCGACCTCCGCGCGCTCCCCGCCTTCCGGCTCGGCCTGCCCCGTCATGGACCGAGGATGCCACACCCCATCCGTCCCGGGAGGCGCATGGGCCAGGCGGCGCACGCGTCGGAGCATGCGGGCGGCGATCCGGGGAAGGCGGGCCTCCTGGAACGCGCCGGAAGGAGATCCGCATGCCGACGAGAGGACGCACCCCGCCGGACCACGTCGTCCACCGGACCGCCGGAACACCGATCGGACCGTGGCAAGACTTCGACGACGTCATGGACCGGCTGCTGGGACTGTTCGGCACCCCCCGTCCCGCCGGGCGCACGGGAGGCTCCCGCGACGCCGGGGACACCGAGGAAGGAAGTCACCGTTCATGAGCAGTGAAGAAGGCACCCGGGACGAGGCGCGGGGGGACGAGATCTACCAGCCGGCCGAGCAGGTCGAGCCGGGCGAAGCCCAGCCGGACATGGAGAACGCGCTCGGTGAACCGGACCTGGACCGGACGCTGGACACCGGCTACTCCCCACCCGAGCGGCCCGTGGCGGTCGCCCGCCACGGCACGACCGCCGCGGAGCAGCGTGCCGGCGAGACGCTCGACCAACGCCTCGCACAGGAAGAGCCGGAACCGTCCGGCGGGGAGGGGCCCACGGGTTCGGAGCACGTGCCGGGCGCGGACCTGCCCGAGGGCGACGCGTACGACGACCGGGACACCACCGCCACCCCGGAGGGCGACGCGTCGACGGCGGGCCGCGAGCGGGCCGGTCGCCTGGCTCCCGCGGAGGGGGAGCCTACGGGGCGCCACATCGCCGTACTGGCCCGGGACGCGGGGATCGACGGCGGGGCCGCCTCCGCGGAGGAGGCCGCCGTGCACGTCGTGGAGGAACCATCGGACGAGCCCGGGCGGGACGCCTGAGGCGAGCCCCGCTCGCAGGACTCACCGGAGACGGCCTCCCTTCATATGGGTCCGGAGTCTCCGGGCCGGAGACCTGACAGACCGCGGGAGGCGGTGCGCAGGACGCCGGCGGCGCGCGGGAACTCGTTGAGTTCGCGGGCGAGGAGGTCCAGGGCGGGCGGCAGGGAGGAAGTCGACGATGTGCAGGAGGTCCTCGGCGGTCCGGGCGCGCTGCCGGTCGTCGTAGGAACGCGTCGCCGGGTACGCGTCCTCCAGCGCGGCCGTCACCGAGGCGGCGATCCGGGTCCGGCCGCGGACCACGTAGGTAGGTGTACTCCTGGTCCGCCAGGTGGGGCAAGTCCTCGATGGGCTGGTGCTCGCGGCGCGGCGACGGCAGCGGTTGCCCGGCGAGGAGCCGCGCCGCGTCGCGGGCGTCGGAGGCCCAGGCGTCGGCCCCCGTCGCGCGCGCGTACCGGCCGTCGGCGCCGAAGGCCGCGCCGCCGACGAGCACGGGGACGCCGATGGAGTGGCAGGCGGCGACGGCCGTGTGCGCGACGGGCAGTCGCGTGGCGAGGGAGGCGGACAGGGCCACCGCGTCGGGACCGGTGTCGTGGAGGTACCGGATCAGGTGCGGGGTCGGGAGCTGGGCCCCGAGGTAGTCGACCCGCCAGCCGCGCAGCTTGAGCGTTTCTGCGAGGAGCCGTGCCGGCATGGCGTGCCATTCGCCTTCCATGCAGGCCACGGTCACCCGGCCGAGGGTGGGGCGGACGCGGGAGGCCGCGTGCTGGGCGACGGCGGTGACGACGCGCTCGTTGATGGCCGTCGTGGCGTGCTCCTGGGCCACGGACACCCGGTTCGCGACCCACTCTCCGCCCATCCGCCGTTGTACGGGGGCGATGACGTCCAGCAGGACACGCTCCGGGTCCAGCCCGTCGTCCAGGGCCTTCAGCAGCGCCCCGCAGGCGGTCCGCTCGTCGCAGCGGAGGGTCGCTTCCCACACGACCTCGCCCAGGGCCGCGACCTGCGGATCGGTCGGTCGGGAGGCGTCGGTGTGGGGAAGGACGCGGGGGCCCGAGCGGGGGGCAGGGGCGGGGTCGGCGTGGGAGCCGGAGGGGCCGTACGGGTGCCCGTGGGAGGGGTGGTGGTGCGGGTCGGCGTCGATGTTCATGCGGGGGACCTGTCCGGGGCCTGGCCGTGGTCGGCGGTGTACGGGAGGGAGCGGTCGGCGGGGGCGGAGACGACCACGACGGCCATGTCGTCGTGGCGGCCGTCCCCGACCCATTGGGAGGCGAGCATCTGGACGCGTTCCACGACGGCCTCGGCGGGCATCCCCGCACACCCGGCGAGGACTTCGTGCAGGCGGGAGTCCCCGAACTCGGCATCGCCCGGAGGGCCGCCGCGGGCCTCCGTGACGCCGTCGGTGTACAGGAAGCAGGACTCGCCGGGGGCGAGCGTCACCGTGACCGTCTCCGCGGTCACTTCGGGGATCGCCCCGACGAGCGTGCCGTGGACCGGGGCCTCCTCGATCCCGCCGCCGGCGCGCAGGATCAGCGGAGGAGGGTGCCCGGCGCCCGTCAGCCGCAGCCGGACGCCGTCGGCCTCGCGCCGGACGGAGGCCATGACCAGGGTCGCGAACCGGGAGCGTTCCCGGTCCAGTACGGCGGTGTTCAGCAGTCTGAGCACGCGCAGGTGGTCGTCCGCCAGGGGCAGGAGGGCGTGCACGGCGGTGCGGATCCTGCCGGCCAGCACGGCGGCCTCCAGCCCCTTGCCGCACACGTCGCCGAGCACCACCAGGCAGGAGTCCCCGTCGCCGGCGGCGGGGTGGACGTCGTAGAAGTCCCCGCCCACGCTGTCGTGGTGCGAGGAGGGCAGGTAGCCGCCCGCGTACTCCACCCCGGCGATCCGTTTCAGCGTCGGCGGCCGCAGCTCCTGTAAGAGCGCCGACGCGACCGAAGCCTGCTCCGTGTACAGCCGTGCCGCCGACATCTCGGCTCCGGCCCGGGCCGCGAACTCCTGCGCCAGGGCCTCGTCCATGGTCGTGAACGCGGCGCTCTGCGGCCGCCGCAACAGCACCAGCGCTCCGGACGGCAGGCCCTGCCCGGGGAGCGAGGCGATCGCCACGGATCCGACGGGACCGAACCCCGGCGGCACCAGCCAGTCCGGTGCCGCCGAGGGATCGATCCAGGCGGACGGGACGGGCGGATACCCCTGGAGCGCCTCGCTCAGGCCCATGACGGTCCCGGCATCGGCGGCCGACACCTGCGAGGCGGCGGGTATCCCGCCGCGCACGCAGGCCACGACGGGGGTCTCGTGGGGGGTCCGGTCCGGGAAGATCACCAGAGCGGCGTCGGCGTAGTAGTCGGCGGCCCTTTGGGCCGTGGAGGCCATGCAACGTTCGAGATTCAGCATGCCCGGCCGTTCCCCCTCAAGACGGGGGGAAGGTGTGCTCCCAGGCAGTTGACCGCGCGTGCGAGGGACGCAGTGCGCACCCCTCACCTCCTTGAAAACGAAGGGAAGCACTTGCCTGTGGCAAACCATGTTGCATCGTTCGCGCGCTTCGCAACCTGGATGCGTATTTGACCGCTTCTATCCGGAATTCCGACATGCGTCGAAACGGAACGCACGGAATTCGACCCGGCACACCCGTGCCCGGTCGCAACGACAGACGCCGGTGCCCGTCAGGGGTGGTCGAGGTTCCTGTCGGTTCCGACGGCGAAGACGTCGAAGCTCTGACAGAGGGGGCGCCAGACGGCACGCGGGGCGAGGCAACTCGCCCTCGACGAAGGCAGTTTCGGGCGCCGGCCTCCCCGCACCCCCTCCTGCGGCGGTGCGCCCGGGCCGGCCGGTAGGCTCCGGCCCATGGCCGATGCACCGCTCCGGACGCCGCGTCCGACGCCGACGCCCTGTTCCCTCACGCCACCCGGGCGGCGGCAGTGACGGCGGACCGCCCGCGGGTGGACCGTCCCGGGCCGGACCGTCCGCCGGTGGCCCCGGAATCGGCGATCCCCGGGCGCCTGACGGCCTGAGCCGACGGGCCCGGTACTTCGTGGAGGCGCACGGCCTACGGCTCCCGCGCCGCGACCTCGCCACCTATCGGGAGGACTGGCTCGGGCACGGAGTGCCCGCCGCCGAGATCGACCGGGCCTTGGCCTACCAGGAGCGGTGGGGCGGCCTGGCGCTGCCCCCTGCCCCCGCCTACGAGGGCGGGCCGCGCATCCTGGCGGCCGGAACGCCCCGGGGCCGGGCCCCGGACGGATGGCGCTTCCCGGCCGGTGGCTGCCGGGTCTTGATGGCCCACGGATTCATGATCGGTCCGGAGGGCGAGTTCGGGATCGACGCCCACCATTGGACGCCCCTGCACGCCGGCCCGGAAGGGTGGGTGGAGGCACTGGCCCTGGCCGCCCACGCGAACCACTGGGCCCGGACCGTCACCACGCTCAAGGGCGCGGCCGTCGACGAACTGGACCTCTCCGGGTTCGAGCCCGTACCCGAGGTCCAGGGCCTCGCCGACATCTGGTGGCGCGGCGAGGACTCGCTCATCGCCGTCTACCGGGGCGAGGCCATCGGCTTCGACGCCCCCCGCTGCCTGCGGGCCCAGGTCTACGGCGGCCTCGACGAATGGGGCCTGCACGGGCATTGACCCCCCCGGTCGCGGTCGGGGGCCGCGCCACCCGCCGCTCCGGAGCGCCCTCTCCCTCTTCGCCCGCAGTCCTCCGCTGTCGTCGCAGGTCAGGGGTGCTCGTCGGGGTGTCGGTGCCCTCGGTGATAATGCCGCCTGTGATCGACACTTCCCGCCGCACCCTGCTCGCGGCCCTCACGGCCACGGCCGCCGCTCCCCTCACCGGGCTCGCCGCCGCTCCCGCCTCCGCGGCGTCCGCCGCGCCCGCCGCTCCGGCGGCCTCCGAGGCCGGCGTCCCGGCGTCCGTCGCCCAGATGTCCGCCGGCCTGACCGGACCCCGTTCCTCGGTCACCCTCACCGGTCCCGCACAGGACATGGCCGCCCTCACCCGGGCCTCCGTGGCCGCCCTGACCACGAGCGTCCTGCCCGGCAGCCCCGCGCGCACCGAGGTCCGCAGCGAGGGCCGGCCCCTCGCCGTGCTCACCACCGGCTCCCGCACGGTGCTCATGACCGGACCCGAGCGCACCTTCACCGAGAACAAGCGGGTCTTCGAGGACGCCTTCGACCGGACGCTCGCCACCCCGGGCAGCTGGGGGAACTCCCCGGCCGGCGGGCGCTGGTCCGTGTTCGGCGGCACCGAGGTCGCCGGCACCGGCTCCGACCCCGTCTACCCGCAGTTCACGCTGACCCAGCGCGGCGCCGCCCGCGCCGAGATCAGCGACACCAGCACCGGCCGGTACGCCCTCCTGCGCGACGAGGAGGTCACCGACGTCGACGTCCGGTGCACCGCCCGCTTCGACCGGATCCCCACGGGCAACGCCGTCTCCTTCGCGCTCGTCTTCGCCTACCGCAGCAACGGCGCCGAGAGCAGCACCCACCTCCGCGCCCGCCTCTCCTTCACCACCCAGGGCGAGGTCCAGCTCCGCGCCGAGAAGCTCGTCGGCGCGACCGCCACCACCCCGGCGGGCCTCACCGCGGTCTCCCTCGCCACCGGCGTACCCGCCGGCGCGGACTGGACCGTCCGCGTCCGCAAGGAGGGCACCCGCGTCCAGATCAAGGCGTGGCGCACCGGCACCACCGAGCCGACGACCTGGCGGATGGAGTTCACGGAGACCGACGCCCGGTACGCCCAGGGCTCGGTCGGCGTGCGCGGCATGGCCTCCGACGGCTGCACGAGCACCGTCAACCTGACCGTGAGCCGCTTCGCGATCACCGAGGCGACCTGGGCGAACCCCCCGGCCGTCACCCACCCCCACTGGGTCCGCCTCCTCGACGCCCCCTACGACGGCACCTGGACCCCCGCCGTCGAGGACGTGATCCGCGCCTGGACCGGCTCCCTCGCCCCCGACGCCCTCGCCTACGCCGCCGCGTTCCTGCCGGGAGCGCCCGGCGCGACCAGCGGGCGCCGCGCACCCGTCGGCGCCCGCGTGCTCGGCGAGGCCGGCTACGGCAAGACGGACGCGCAGGGACTGCGCCCCGTCGGCGCGGACTTCCACGACTACATGGACCGGCCCTGGTCCTTCCCCGACCGGACGCAGCCGAAGGCGCCGGAGGAGGGGCAGGCGGGCAACCTCGACTGCTCCGGCTACGTGCGGATGGTCTACGGCCACCACATGGGCCTGCCGCTCTTCGACGACGTGGACCCGAACAAGCGGGCGCTGCCCCGCAAGTCGGGCGCCATGGTCGAGCACGCGCCCGGCGTGCTGGTCGCGACGAAGACGGACGACGGCAAGGCCCTCCAGGCCGGCACCGCCCTCCAGCCGGGTGACCTGGTCCTCTTCGACGCCAACGAGCCCGGCGACCCGGACGAGGCGTACTCCGTGGACCACGTCGGCATCTACCTGGGCCCGGACGCCGACGGCCGCCGCCGTTTCGTGTCCAGCCGCAAGAGCTGCGACGGCCCCACGATGGCGGACCTGTCGGGCGCCTCGGTCCTCGACGGCACCGGCACGTACGCCGTCAGCCTCCGCGCGGTCCGTCGCCTCTGACCGGACCTACCCACCCGGAGGGGGAGCGAGGGGACGGCCGCGACGGCCGTCCCCTCGGCCCTTCAGAGCCGTCGCGATCCGCCGGGCGGCTCGGGCGCGGGGCGGGGCCGGGGGCGCGGTGGCCGTCGCCCGTGTGTCCTCGTCCTCGTCCCCGTGCGGCCCCTTTGCCTTGTCGGTCCCGTCGGTCCCGTCGAACTCGTCAGTTGCGTGCGCTTCCACCGCCTCGGCGGCCTCCGCTGCCTTGTGGAGTTCGGCCGTGAACTGGGCGCCGGCCAGCAGGGCGAGGTTCGAGAGCCAGAGCCAGATCAGGAAGACGACGATCCCCGCCAACGAGCCGTACAGCCGGCTGTAGGTGCCCAGGACCGCGGTGTACACCGCGAACCCGGCGGAGACGGTCAGCCACAGGGCGGCCGCGAGGGCCCCGCCGGGCAGGCTGTGGCGTCGCCGGTACGCGGACGGCGGGCCGGTGTGGAACAGGACCACGACCAGCACCCCGACGAGGAAGAGCAGCAGCGGCCACCGCGCGATGCTCCAGAAGAGCTGGACGCCCTCGTCGAGGTGGAGCAGGGCGCCGACGCTGCGGGCGACGGGGCCGCTGACGATGAGGACCAGGGCGCTGGCGGCCAGCAGGGCGAGCAGGCCCAGGGCCGTGCCGACGATGCGGTGCGCGGTGCGCCACGGTGAGCGCTGGTCGGGGACGCGGTGCATGTGGTGGAGGGCCCGCCGGAAGACCGCCAGGTAGCTGCACGAGGACCACACGGCGCTGACGGTGCCCGTCGCCAGCAGCGTCCAGGCCGTGGAGTGCGGCTGGAGCGCGCCGGCGAGGAGGTCGTTGAGCTGGGTTCCGGACTGGCCGGGGGCGTAGTGGGTGACGTGGGCGATGAACTGCTCGGCCGTGCCGGGACTGATCATGCCGAAGGCCAGGACGGTGACGAGCAGGGAGGGGAGGATCGCCAGGATCGCGTAGTAGGTGAGGGCGGCGGCGTGGTCGCTGATGTCGTCGTCCCACAGGGTCTTCGGGGTCCGGCGCAGCGCCGGCCACCAGGAGCGGGTCCCGGCGGCCGTGTCCGCGGCGTCGACGAGGCCGGCCGCGCGACTGAGGAGGGCGGGCAGCGGCTGCCCGGCGTCAGCGGACATGCCGGTTCCGGCGGACGGGCGGCCGGTGCGCTACGGCTCGGGCAAAGCTGCGGTGTCTGGTCATACCCCGGTGTTCGTTTCCTCGGACGTGCGGTTTTCGACGCGCTTACCCGCGAACGCCACCGGCACACACGCACAGGGGGCCACCCGGGGGACCGGGGCACGCACGCGCCGGGGGGCTCGCACCCGCCCGCACCCGCGGCAGGACGCACCGTCCCGGTGAGAAACGGGCGCGCCCCGGCACTGTTCGTGCC
>NZ_JBEOSD010000211.1:0-11088 GCF_040302735.1 Streptomyces sp. NPDC097619
TGGTGCGCCCCGCGCCCTACGGGGGGTGCCCCCGCGGGCGCGGGGGGGGGCCACGCCGAGGGCCCCGGACAGCGGCTGCGGTCCGGGGCCCTCGGGCACACCGTCAGCGGTTGAAGACCGGCACCTTCACGGGCGGCAGTTGGGCCGGGTAGGGGCCGGCCGGTCCGCCGTCGTCCGCGAGCAGTGCCCCGGGCAGGATGTGCCCGGTGGCGGTCGGCGCGGCCACCGGCAAGGGGGCGACGCCCCGGCCTATCGGGACGATCCGGCCGCGCTGGCCGAGCCGCTCCGCCTCGGCCACCGACAGGGTGCCGCCGTAGCCGCTGCCCGTCCGGGAGACCGGGGTGACGGCCGTACCGCCTTCGTTGCGGGCGTTGGGGTCCACGGCGGCCTCCAGGGGCAGCGCCCCGCCCAGCGCGATCGCGGCCAGCGAGACGGCGCCCGCCGCGGCGAACGCGAAGCGGCGACCGCGGGCCGGGGACGGCGCGGGTCGGGCGACCTCGTGTATCCGGAAGCCCCGGTCGGGCTCGGGCACGGCGGGCGGCGGCGGGACGTACCCGAAGGTGTCGGGGCCCACCGCCCCGAAGACGCCGTTACCGAAGCCGCCGCCCGGTTCCCCGCCGGGCAGGCCCTGCAGGCGCGCCAGCAGCCCCTCCGAGGGCGGCGGCGGGGCCGCCTCCACGAAGAGGGTCTTCAAGCGGCGCTGCGCGTCCGCCTCGGACTTGCAGCGGGCGCAGGTGGCCAGGTGCGCCAGCACCCGCTCCCGCGCGTCATGGCTCAGTTCCCCGTCCACCAGGGCCGCGAGCCGGTCGCCCAGGTGGTGTTCGGCAGGTGACGGACCGACTCCGCTCACTCCACTCCGCCCTCTCCTCCCACGGCCGCCCCCGCGAGCGCGCGCTGCCCGGCCCGGGCCTCCGGGGACCGGTGCTTGAGCGCCTTGCGCAGGTGCGAGCGACCTCGGTGGATACGGCTGCGCACGGTGCCGAGCTTCACGCCGAGCGTGGCGGCGATCTCCTCGTAGGACAGGCCCTCGATGTCGCAGAGCACCACCGCGGCCCGGAACTCCGGGGCGAGGGTGTCCAGCGCCTGCTGCACGTCGGCGTCGAAGTGCGTGTCGTGCAGGACCTGCTGCGGGGAGGGCTCGCGGCTGGGCAGCCGCTCGGCCGCGTCCTCGGCGAGCGCGTCGAAGCGGATCCGCTGCTTGCGGCGGACCATGTCGAGGAAGAGGTTGGTGGTGATCCGGTGCAGCCAGCCCTCGAAGGTGCCGGGCGTGTACGTGGACAGCGAGCGGAACACCCGGACGAAGACCTCCTGCGTGAGGTCCTCGGCATCGTGCTGATTGCCCGTGAGGCGGTAGGCGAGACGGTAGACCCGCGCGCTGTGCGTGCTGACGATCTCCTCCCACGAAGGGGGGGTCCACGCCTGCTGGCCCGCGTCTGCGGCAAAGGTCGCGGTGGTCGCCGTGGCGGTGGAACGGAAACGGTCAGCGGTGTCGGTCACGGATTTCGGCTCACCCGCCGACCTGAAGAGGCGTCTGATGGCGCCTCCACGATCCACAGGCGCAGCCGCACCTCCCCTGTCGGCTCTGGTGGTGTCCAGTGGAGCCCCTACCATAGCCACCCCGTCCGTCAGCTCTGGATAAGCGTTTTTGCGTGAACTTTGCACAGGGCGCCCCGGCGGTGCCCGGCGCCCCTCCCACACCCTTCCAACGCCCGGTCCCATCTGCGGGTTCCCGCAGCCAACGGATACAGTCACCGTTGCGCCAACTAAGGGGACAGGAGAGGGTCATTACCGGCAACCGGCAGACGAGCTGGGCTTTCGCCGACGCGTTCGTCGCCGAGGACGACGCTCTGCGTTGGGCCCGCGACCGGGCGAGGGAAGCGGGCCTGCGCTCGGTGTCCCCCGGCACCGGGGCCGCGCTGCGCCTGTTGGCCGCCACCGCCGACGCCAAGGCGGTGGCCGAGATCGGCACCGGCACCGGCGTCTCCGGCATCCACCTGCTGTACGGGATGCGCCCGGACGGCGTGCTCACCACCGTGGACCCGGAGCCGGACCGGCAGGCCTTCGCCCGGCAGGCGTTCCGCGCCGCCGGGTTCGCCGGGAACCGGGCCCGCTTCATCCCGGGCCGCGCCCTGGAGGTGCTGCCCCGGCTCGCCGACGGCGGGTACGACCTCGTCTTCTGCGACGGGGACCCCACCGAGTCCCTGGACTACCTCGCTGAATCGTTGCGCCTGCTGCGTCCCGGCGGCCTGGTGTGCTTCGAGGGGGTCTTCGCGGACGGGCGCACGGTGGACTCCGCCGCCCAGCCGGTGGAGGTCCTGCGGGTGCGGGAACTGCTGCGGGCGGTCCGGGAGAGCCCGGCCCTGGAGGCGGCCCTGCTGCCGGTCGGTGACGGCCTGCTCTGCGCGGTGCGCCGCTGACCCGTCCGGCGGGCGGCCGGACGGGTGGCCCGGGCGCCGGGCCCGGCTCCGCCGGCGCCCTTCCGCGACCCCGATCCGACGCGCGACGCACCGTGGCCCCGGCCGCCACGAGGGGCGGCCGGGGCCACGGGGGAAAGATGTGGGTGGTGCGTGCGGAGCGTCAGCCGACGACGTTCTTGAGAGCGTCGGCGAGGGCACCGGCCTCGTCGGGGGTCAGTTCGACGACCAGCCGACCGCCGCCTTCGAGCGGTACGCGCATGACGATGCCCCGCCCCTCCTTGGTGACCTCGAGCGGGCCGTCGCCCGTCCGCGGCTTCATGGCCGCCATGCTCGTTCCCCTTCCTGAAACCAGCTCATCGTCAGCCGACGGCCCCGTTCAGGCGCCTAGTACCCGGCATCGAACACATTGCTTCCCGGCCATTATCCCGCATGTCAGGACCCGATGACCAACATCGGCGGGGAACGCTTGCGCAACGCGCTTGGCCAAAACCACTCATTTCGGGGATCCGCCTGCGATACTGCGCCGCCGCACGGGCGGAGCGGCGGAGGGATTCTTTGACGCAAGTCACACGGGACCGCCCTTCCGGCCCCGGTCCGGTCCGCCATGCTGACCTGTGTACCGGCCAGTACCGACCGCTGGCCGGGTCCGCGACGGAGGGGACACCTGCCATGGCCGACACCGTGCTCTACGACCTGACCGACGGGCTGGCGACGATCACCATCAATCGCCCCGCGGCGATGAACGCCATGAACACGGAGGCGAAGGAGGCCCTGCGGGACGCCCTGCGGACCGCCGGGGACGACCCGGCCGTCCGGGCGGTGCTGCTGACCGCGGCCGGGCGGGCCTTCTGCGTGGGCCAGGACCTGAACGAGCACGTGGCCAACCTGGCCTCGGACCGGGAGCGCGGCACCACCGAGACCATGCACACGGTGCGGGAGCACTACAACCCGGTGGTCCGGGCGATCACGGAGATGCCCAAGCCGGTGGTGGCCGGGGTCAACGGGGTCGCGGCCGGGGCCGGCTTCGGCTTCGCGCTGGCCGCGGACTTCCGGGTGGTCGCGGACACCGCCTCCTTCAACACCGCCTTCGCCGGGGTCGCGCTGACCGCGGACTCCGGGGTGTCCTGGACCCTGCCCCGCCTCATCGGCGCCTCCCGCGCGAGCGACCTGCTGCTCTTCCCGCGGAACCTGTCCGCCGGGGAGGCGTACGAGCTGGGCCTCGCCAACCGGGTGGTGCCGGCGGCCGAGCTGGCCGCGGAGGCCGCCGCGGTGGCCCGCGCGCTGGCCGACGGCCCGACCCTGGCCTACGCGGCGATCAAGGAGTCCCTGGCCTTCGGGGCCGCGCACTCGCTGGCGGAGACCCTGGAGAAGGAGGACGAGCTCCAGGCCCGCGCCGGGGCCTCCGAGGACCACGCGGTGGCGGTGGAGTCCTTCCTGAAGAAGCAGAAGCCGCGGTTCACGGGCCGCTGAGCCGGTGGGCCCGCCCCGCCGCAGGCCCGGAGGCAGCGGCCGGGGCGGGCCGTCGGGTCAGGCTCCGCGGGCCGTGCAGTCCGCGAGGTGGTCGTCGACCAGGCCGCACGCCTGCATGAGGGCGTAGGCGGTGGTGGGTCCGACGAAGCGCAGTCCCGCCTTCTTGAGCGCCTTGGCCAGCGCGGTGGACTCCGCGGTGACGGCGGGCACCTGGGCCAGGGAGCGCGGGGCCGGTCCGGGCTCCGGGGCGAAGGACCAGATCAGCGCGTCCAGCTCGGCGGGCCGCCAACCGGCCAGCACGCGGGCGTTGGCGAGGGTGGCCTCGATCTTGGCGCGGTTGCGGATGATGCCCTCGTCCGCCATGAGCCGTTCGGCGTCGGCGGGGCCGAACTCGGCGACGGCCGCGATGGAGAAGCCCGCGAAGGCCCGCCGGAAGCCTTCCCGGCGGCGCAGGATCGTCAGCCAGGACAGCCCGGACTGGAAGGCCTCCAGGCAGAGCCGCTCGTAGAGGGCGTCGTCGCCGTGGACCGGGCGGCCCCACTCGGTGTCGTGGTAGGCGAGGTAGTCCTCCGTGGACAGGGCCCAGGGGCAGCGCAGCCCGCCGTCCGGGGCCGGCTGCGCCTTCACGGGCGCTCCTGTCCGGGGGCGGAGTCCCAGGGGCCGAGCGGGTCGCGGGAGCCCTCGGCGCGGAGGCCGCCGGGGAGGTCCCCGGTCGGTCCGGCCGGGTCCTGGGCGCGCTTGAAGAGGTCGGGGCCGCCGGTCGAGACGGCCTGGGCCCCGGCGAGCGCGGCCTCCAGCGCGGCGATCCGGGCGTCCCGCTCGGCGAGTTCGGCACCGAGCCGGAGCAGCACCTCGTCCACCTCCGCCATCCGGTACCCGCGGGCGGTCACCGGCAGCCGCAGGGAGTCCACGTCGGCCCGGGTCACCGGGCGGCCGGCGGGCAGCGCGTCGGCCACCCGCTCGGGCTCGGACTCGGGGAGCACCGCGGACTCGCCGCCGCCCACCACGGCGAGCGTGACCGCGGCGACGACCACGACCAGCGCGATCAGCAAGAACCAGAACACGTCCAACCAACTCCCGAGACCCCGTGCGACTGTCCGGCACGATCGTGCCATGCGCCGCCGACGGCGGGGACGCGGCGGCGGACTTCCGCGCGGTTTCCGTGCGGTTAAGGTCGCAGGCGAGCGTACGGCCAACGGGAATGAGGGCACAGGGGATGCTGCGACTGGGCAGACGAGAGTTCGGACCGCACGAGCCGGTGATCATGGCCATCGTGAACCGGACCCCGGATTCCTTCTACGACCAGGGCGCGACCTTCCGTGACGAGCCGGCCCTGGACCGGGTGGAGCAGGCGGTGGCCGAGGGCGCCGCGATCATCGACATCGGCGGGGTCAAGGCGGGTCCGGGCGAGCACGTGGACGCGGCCGAGGAAGCCCGTCGCACGGTGGGGTTCGTGGCGGAGGTGCGGCGGCGCCACCCCGACGTGGTGATCAGCGTGGACACCTGGCGGCACGAGGTGGGCGAGGCCGTCTGCGAGGCGGGCGCGGACCTGCTGAACGACGCCTGGGGCGGGGTGGACCCGAAGCTGGCCGAGGTGGCCGCCCGTCACGGCGTGGGGCTGGTGTGCACCCACGCGGGCGGGGCGGAGCCGCGGACCCGGCCGCACCGGACCACGTACGAGGACGTGATGGCGGACATCCTGCGGGTCACCGTGGGGCTGGCGGAGCGGGCGGTGGCCCTCGGGGTGCGCCGGGACGCGGTGCTGATCGACCCCGGGCACGACTTCGGGAAGAACACCCGGCACTCCCTGGAGGCCACCCGCCGGCTCGGGGAGATGGCGGAGACGGGCTGGCCGGTGCTGGTCTCGCTGTCCAACAAGGACTTCGTGGGCGAGACCCTGGACCGCCCGGTCAAGGAACGGCTGCTGGGCACCCTGGCCACCACGGCCGTCTCGGCCTGGCTGGGGGCGCGGGTGTACCGGGTGCACGAGGTGGCGGAGACCCGGCAGGTGCTGGACATGGTGGCCTCGATCCAGGGACACCGGCCGCCCGCGGTGGCCCGGCGCGGCCTGGCCTGAGCGGGCGCGGCCGTCGTCCGGGAGGACCCGGACGACGGCCGTCAGCCGCTCGCCGGCGCTACTTGCCGACTTCCTTGGTGACCAGGGCGATGGCCTCGTCCACGTCGTCGGTGACGTGGAAGAGGAACAGGTCCTTCTCGGACGCCTTGCCCTGCGCCACGACGGTGTCGCGCAGCCAGTCGGTCAGCCCGCTCCAGTACTCCGTGCCGAAGAGCACGATCGGGAAGCGGGTGATCTTCTGGGTCTGCACCAGGGTGAGCGCCTCGAACAGCTCGTCCAGCGTGCCCAGTCCACCGGGCAGCACCACGAAGCCCTGGCTGTACTTCACGAACATCGTCTTGCGGACGAAGAAGTACCGGAAGTTCAGGCCCAGGTCGACGTGCGGGTTGAGGCCCTGCTCGAAGGGCAGCTCGATGCCGAGGCCCACGGAGATGCCGTTGCCCTCGCGCGCGCCGCGGTTGGCGGCCTCCATGGCGCCCGGTCCGCCGCCGGTGATCACGGCGAACCCGGCGTCCACCAGGGCCCGGCCGATCCGCACGCCCGCCTCGTACTCCGGGGAGTCGGCGGCGGTGCGCGCGGATCCGAACACGCTGATGGCGGGCGGCAGCTCGGCGAGGGTGCCGAAGCCCTCGATGAACTCCGACTGGATGCGCAGGACCCGCCACGGGTCCGTGTGCACCCATTCGCTGGGGCCCGCCGAATCCAGCAGGCGCTGGTCGGTCGTACTGCCCGCCTGAACCTGCCCCCGTCTGCGCAGTACCGGGCCGAGCTGCTGCTCCTCCGGCTTGCGCCGCATGCCCTCGGGGTTGCCCATGACGTGCTCCCTCCTGCTGATCGTTCGGATCAGGGTAGGCACACATGGGTGACAAGGAGGGTAATTCAGGAGGTCAGCCAGGCTCGGAGTCGTTCCTCGCAGTGCAGGATCGCCTTCGTGTCCACGCGCTCGTCGCGCTTGTGGGCCAGTAGGGCGTCGCCCGGGCCGTAGTTGACGGCCGGTACGCCGAGCCCGCTGAAGCGGGAGACGTCGGTCCAGCCGAACTTCGGCATGGGCTTGCCGCCGACCGCCGTCATGAAGTCGACGGCCGCCGGGTGGGAAAGGCCGGGGAGTGCTCCGCCGGAGAGGTCGTCCACCTCGAACTCGGTGATCCCGCAGTCCGCGAAGACCTCCTGGACGTGGGCCAGGGCCTCCTCGCCGCTGCGGTCGGGGGCGTAGCGGAAGTTGACGGTGACCGCGCAGGCGTCGGGGATGACGTTGTTGGCGACGCCGCCCTCGATGCGGACGGCGTTCAGGCCCTCGTGGTACTCCAGGCCGTCGATGACCGGGCGGCGCGGCTCGTAGGCGGCGAGGCGAGCCAGGATGGGGCCGGCGGCGTGGATGGCGTTGGAGCCCATCCAGCTGCGGGCGGAGTGGGCGCGTTCGCCGCTGGTGCGCAGGATGACCCGCAGGGTGCCCTGGCAGCCGCCCTCGACCTGGGCGTCGGAGGGCTCCAGCAGGACGGCGAAGTCCCCTTCGAGCCAGTCCGGGTGCGCCTCGACGAGCTTGCCCAGGCCGTTGAGGTCGGCGGCCACCTCCTCCTGGTCGTAGAAGACGAAGGTGAGGTCGCGGTTGGGGGCGGTGACGGTGGCGGCGATCCGCAGCTGGAGGGCGACCCCGGACTTCATGTCGGTGGTGCCGCAGCCCCAGAGCATGCCGTCCTCGTCGAGTCGGGAGGGGACGTTGTCCGCGATGGGGACGGTGTCGAGGTGCCCGGCGAGGATCACGCGGTCGGGCAGGCCGAGGCCGGTGCGGGCCACGATGTTGTTGCCGTACCGGTCCACCGTGAGGTGCGGCAGGGCGCGCAGCGCCTGTTCGACGGCGTCGGCGAGAACCTTCTCGTCGCCGCTCTCGGAAGGGATGTCAACGAGCCGGGCGGTCAGCTCGGCAGCGTCCAGGCTGAGGTCTAGCGCGGATTCTGGCATGGCGCCGACCCTAACCCGCCGGACCGTCGGAGCGCCGGGAGCATCCGCCCGGTGGACGTGGCGGGCGGCTCCAGTACGGTGGGCGGCGTGTCCGAACCCCGCTCCCGCGACGCGGCCGCGCCGTCCCGTCGCCGCAGGCCGCTGCGCGTCCTGGCGGCGTTCGTCGTGCTGCTCGCGCTGGCCGGTTACCTAGTGGTGCAGTACGTCTCCAACGGCGGGGCCGGGGCGCCCCGGTGCACGGTGCGGGCGGCGGACGGCGGGGACGCCTCGCACTCCGTCTCCCCCGAACAGGCCGGGCACGCGGCGACCATCGCGGCGGTGGGCACGGCGAAGGGGATGCCCGAGCGGGCGGTGACGATCGCGCTGGCCACGGCCATGCAGGAGTCGGGGCTGCGGAACCTGGACCACGGCGACCGGGATTCCCTGGGGTTGTTCCAGCAGCGGCCCTCGCAGGGGTGGGGCACGCCGGCGCAGGTCCGGGACCCGGTGTACGCGGCGGGGATCTTCTACGACCGGCTGGCGGAGGTGCGCGGGTACTCGCGGCTGCCGCTGACGGTGGCGGCGCAGCGGGTGCAGTTGAGCGGTTTCCCGCAGGCGTACGCCAAGCACGAGCCGGAGGCAGCCCTGTTGGCGGCGGCGTTGACCGGGCGGGCGCCGGCGGCGCTGAGCTGCACGGGTCCGGCGCCGACGGAGCCCGGGGACGCGGCCGCGGTGCGGACCGAGCTGGTCCGGGCCTTCGGGGCCGACGGGGCGGCGGGGGCCGGTCCCGCGGGCCGCTCGGCGGTGTCGGGGCGGGTGCTGACGGTGCCGGTGCCGGCGGACGAGCCCCGGCGGGGCTGGGAGCTGGCGCACTGGGCGGTGGCCAACGCGGCCCGGTTGAACCTGGCGGAGGTCGCGTACGGGGGCCGGGTCTGGCGGGCCGGTGAGGACCGCGGGGCCTGGGGGTCCGCGGAGGCCGCGGGTGCCGGGGGCGCCTCGGGTGTCCGGGTGACGGTGTCCGCCGGGAAGTGAGCCGGCGCGGACCGGCGGCGGCGACGCGCGCCGGGCGACCGGGACGGTCGGGGCCGGTGGGGAAGGTCGGGCCCGTGGACCGGCGCGCGGACCGGTGTTCTTCGGCCGGAGGGGGCGTCCGTCGGCCGGGTCCGTTCGCTCGGACGTACGGCCGGCGGGGGCGGACCGGTGTGCGGGAGGTCCCCCGACCGGGGGGAGCGGGATCTTCGGCGGGGCCCGTCGGGAGCGCGGAGAACCGCTGCTCGGAGCGCGATTCATGCGTTCTTCGGCGAAACCGATAATGCGACGCGTTACCGATCCTTTACCTCCGGTCACCGCAACCTCGCCCGCCCCGCGAGCGGTTGTCACGGCGTACTCAAGCCCGCAACACGCTTAGGAGCACCATGTCCCTCCCCCTGACCCGCCGGATCGCCCGTGCCGCTCTGCTGATCGCGGCCGGCGCAGCTCCCGTGGTCGGTGCGGCCGGCTCGGCGAGCGCGGCGGACCTCCAGTCCGCGCAGCTGGGTTCCCTGACCGCCGTGGACAGCGCGAGCCTCGGCCAGGCGGTCGACTCCGCGGCCCGCCAGTCCACCGGCACCGCCGGGGCCGCGGGCGGCGAGGCCGTGCGGACCGGAGTGCCCGCCGCGGGCGCGGCGGCCGGTGGTCTCGCCAAGAAGGGCGCCCCCACCGCCACGGAGACCGCGGGCGACCTCACCGGCACCGCCGAGGCCCTGGCCGGCGACACGGTCGCCCCGCTGGCCGCCGACACCACCACCCAGGGCCTGCCCACCGACGCCCTGACCGGGGCCCTGCCCGCCCCGGGCGGCCTGCCCGAGGCCACCACCCTCCCGGCGCAGCTGCCCGCGGGTCAGCTGCCGCTGGCGGGCCCGCTGGGCTGATCCCCCGCGCGGCCGGCAGGCCGCGGGGAACGACCGCGGGGCCCGGGAGCGTGTGCTCCCGGGCCCCGCGCGCGTGGTGGCGTCCGCCGGGCGGACGCCCGCGGTCAGCCGCCGAGCCGCTTGACGGCGGCGGCCACCCGCTCGTCGGTGGCGGTGAAGGCCACCCGGACGAAGCGGTTCCCGGCCTCGCCGTAGAAGTCGCCGGGGGCCACCAGGACGCCCAGTTCGGCGAGGGCCGCGACGGTGTCCCAGCAGTTCTCGTCGCGGGTGGCCCACAGGTAGAGGCTGGCCTCGCTGTGCTCGACGCGGAAGCCGTGGGCCTCCAGGGCGGCGCGCAGGGCGGACCGGCGGGCGGCGTACCGCTCGCGCTGCTCGGCCACGTGCGCGTCGTCGCCGAGGGCGGCCACGGTGGCGGCCTGCACGGGCGCGGGGATCATCATCCCGCCGTGCTTGCGGATCTGCAGCAGCTCGCCGAGCACGGCGGAGTCGCCGACCAGGAACGCGGCCCGGTAGCCGGCCAGGTTGGAGCGCTTGGAGAGGGAGTGGACCGCGACCAGGCCCGTGTAGTCCCCGCCGCAGACCTCCTCGTGGAGGACGGAGACCGGCTCGGCCTCCCAGCCCAGCTCCAGGTAGCACTCGTCGCTGAAGACGAGGATGCCGTGGCCGCGGGCCCAGGACACGATCCGGGCCAGCTCCTCCTTGGAGAGGACGGCGCCGGTGGGGTTGGACGGGGAGTTCAGCCAGAGCAGCTTCAGGCCCGCCGGGTCCAGCTCGGTCGGGTCGTCGTAGACCACCGGCTCGGCCCCGCACAGGCGGGCGCCGACCTCGTAGGTGGGGTAGGCCAGGCGGGGGTACGCCACGCGGTCCCCCGGGCCCAGGCCGAGCTGGGTCGGCAGCCAGGCCACCAGCTCCTTGGAGCCGACCACGGGGAGGACGTTCTCGTGCCGGACGGCGGTGGCGCCCAGCCGGTGGGCGGCCCAGCCGGTGAGGGCGTCGCGCAGGGCAGGGGTGCCCCAGACCGTCGGGTAGCCCGGGGAGTCCGCGGCCTCGGTGAGGGCCCGCTGGATCAGGGCCGGGACCGGGTCCACGGGCGTGCCCACGGAGAGGTCCACCAGGCCGTCCGGGTGGGCCGCCGCTGTCGCCTTGTAGGGCTCCAGCTTGTCCCAGGGGAAGACGGGGAGACGGGACGATACTGCGGCCACGGTGCTGTGCTCTCTTTCCTGGTACCCGTACGGCGGAAGCAGAACGCCCCGGTCGGGCGCCGGCTCGGGGAGCC
>NZ_JBEOSD010000212.1:0-10968 GCF_040302735.1 Streptomyces sp. NPDC097619
GCGGCTTCCGGGGCGGCGCGGTTCAGAGGGCCGCGGCGGCGGCTCGGCCGGCCTGGCGGCCGGAGAAGATGCAGCCGCCCAGGAAGGTGCCTTCCAGGGAGCGGTAGCCGTGGACACCGCCACCGCCGAAGCCCGCCACTTCCCCGGCCGCGTACAGGCCGGGGACGGGGCTGCCCGAGGCGCCGAGGACGCGGCCGGCGAGGTCGGTCTGGAGGCCGCCCAGGGTCTTGCGGGTCAGGATGTTGAGGCGGACGGCGATGAGCGGGCCGGCGGACGGGTCGAGGATCCGGTGCGCCGAGGCGGTGCGGCTGAGGGCGTCCCCGGGATAGGCGAGGGCGTTGCGGATGCCCATCACCTGGAGGTCCTTCGTGTAGGGGTTCTCGATCTCGCGGTCCCGGGCCTCGATCTGCCGCTTGAGGTCGGCCAGGTCGATGAGCCCGTCGCCGGTGAGGCGGTTCATGCCGGTGACGAGTTCGGGCAGGGTGCCGGCGACCACGAAGTCCTCGCCGCGCTGCTTGAACCGCTCGATGGGCTCCGGGCTCTGCCAGATCCGGGACAGCAGCTTCCAGATGTCCTTGTTGGTGAGGTCGGGGTTCTGCTCGGAGCCGGAGAGGGCGAACTCCTTGGCGAGGATCTTCTGGGTGGTGACGAACCAGGAGTAGTCGTAGCCGGTGTCCGTGATCGACTTCAGGGTGTGCAGGGTGTCGTAGCCGGGGAGGTCGGGGGCGCCGAACCTGCGCCCCTTCGCGTCGAACCACAGCGAGGAGGGGCCGGGCAGGATGCGGATGCCGTGGCCGGGCCAGATCGGGGCGTAGTTGCGGAGCCCTTCGGTGTAGTGCCACATGCGGTCGGGGTTGACGATGCGGCCGCCCGCGCGTTCGGTGATGGCCAGCATCCGGCCGTCGACGTGCGCGGGGACCCCGGTGACCATCGTGGCGGGCGGGGTGCCCATGCGCGCGGGCCAGTTCCGGCGGACCAGTTCGTGGTTGGCGCCGATGCCTCCGGAGGTGACCACCACCACGGGAGCGCGCAACTCGAACTCACCGACCACGGTGCGGGAGCTGGGGGTGCCGCGGGCCGCGCCGCTGGGCTCCAGGACGGCCCCGCGGACCCCGGTGACGACTCCCCCGGTCGTGACGAGCTCGTCGACGCGGTGCCGGAACCTGAACGAGACCTTCTTGTTCGCGACCGCGGCCCGCACCTGCTTCTCGAACGGCTCGACGACGGCCGGTCCCGTGCCCCAGGTGACGTGGAAGCGGGGCACCGAGTTGCCGTGACCGTCCGCGAGGCCACCGCCGCGCTCGGCCCAGCCCACCATCGGGAACCACTGCATGCCGAGCCCGGCCAGCCAGGACCGCTTCTCGCCGGAGGCGAAGTCCACGTACGCCTCGGCCCACTTGTGGGCCCAGTGGTCGGCACCGCCGGGGTCGTCGACACCCCGGTCGAAGCCCGCCGTGCCCAGCCAGTCCTGCCAGGCCAGGTCGTGGGAGTCCTTCACGCCCATGAGGCGCTGTTCGCTCGAATCGACGAAGAACAGCCCGCCGAAGGACCAGAACGCCTGGCCGCCGATGCTCGCCTCCGGCTCCTGGTCGAGGAGCAGCACCCGGCGTCCGGCGGCGGCGAGTTCGGCCGTCGCGACGAGCCCGGCGAGGCCGTGTCCGACCACGATCGCGTCCGCGTGCTGGGACTCGGCCGCGAAGGCCGGGAAGGAGTGCGCGGCCAGGGCGGCCCCGGCGAGGACCCCGCCGGTCACGGCGAGGGCCCGCCGGCGCGACACCCCGATCCGCTCCCCGGCACCGCCTCCACCCCCGCTTCCGTCTCCGTCGCTCCGAACCGCGGACGTGTGTGCGACGTTCACCATGACGGCCTTCCATGGGGGACAGGGGACAGGGGGCAAGGGACGAGCGGGCGCGAAGGCAAGGGAAACTACCGGCCGGTAGTGCCGACGGTAAGGCACCCGGTGCCGCGAGGACCAGACCACGACTTGCACGAACTCAGCCTGTCTCAAACAGAGTTGACGGACCGTCGGTGAACCGACCGCAGGTTCACGGCAGGACGTCCAGTCGAGTCGAGTCGAGTCGCTCGGATCATGTCGGGCGACGGACCGACCTGCGCGCTCGGGGTCAGGGGCGTCGCGGGACTTCGGGGTCGGCAGGTGGGGCGAGGGCCGCTTCGGCCCGTTCGGCGGCGGTCCTGGTGCGGGTGGCCAGGTCGGCGGCCTGGCGGTGACGGTCGATGGCCTCCTTGTGGGCGGCGGCGAGGCGGGGCCGCTCCGCGTGGGCGCGGTCGAGCTGTTCCCGGAGTTCCGTGACCTGCCGGTCGAGCGCGTCCAGGGCGGTACGGGCCTGCTCCAGGTCCTGTTCCGCCCGTGCGAGATCCTTCTCGGCTCGGTCCCGTTCCCGGGCGGTGCGGTCCGCTTCCGCCCGTGCGTGGCGGCGCGCCTTCCGCTCTTCGGCGGCTCGGGCCCGTTCCGCGGACCGGTCTCCCGTTCCCGCGTCCGACGTCGTCGTGGCCTTGGTGTCGGATTCCGGGGTCTGCCGGGCCGTCTCGCCCTCGGCCGGGGCGGCCGGGGCCCGTGGTGCCTCGGGCGGGGGCTCCAGGCCGGTGAAGTCGACGGCGGAGGACGGGGCCCGGTCCAGGATGCCCCGCGCCCAGGACGCGGCGGCCTCCGGATCGGCGAGGACGGAGCGCAGGATCTCCCCCACCTCGTGCCCGACCCCCTCGGACACCGGGTGCCCCGCCTCGTCCGCGAGGCGGCGGGCCTCCGCCGCCATCGCCGCGACCACGCCGTTCCGGCGGGCGGAGAGCGCGCGGAGTTCCTCGCCCGAGAGGGTCCGGTGGGCCTCCCGCAGGGCCTGGCCGAGTTCCAGCAGGCGCCGGGCCTGCTCGGCGTCGTCGCGGGCGAGGAGGTTCGCCGCCCATACGGCGAGCGTCGGTCTGCGCAGGGCCGCGATCCGCTTCGCCGCGTCCCGGTCGCCTTCCCGGCGGGCCCGGGTGGCGTGGGCGTCGCGGGCCGCCGTGAACTCCTCCGGTCGCAGCCCGTACAGCTCGACCGCCACCGCCTCGACCCCGGCCGCCACCGCGGCCTCGCCATCGCCCTCGACCATGCGCCCACTGTCCCCCACCGACGCCGGCCCGCCCGGGAGGCGGGCCGGAGCGGGCTCCGGTCGGGTGCCGCCCGGGCCGGGGGCGGCTCAACCGCCCCGGGTCACGTCCGCGTGGTGAGGCGGGTCACGTCCGCGTGGTGAGGCGGGTGACGGCCGCGTCGTAGCGGGCCTGGAGGTCCGGGTCCGTCGAGGCCCGGAGCAGGGCGCGGAGGGCGCGGACCGCGCCGTCCTCGTAACCGGCTGATTCCGCTTCCCGGGCGGCCCGTTCGAGCCGGCGGATGCCCTCGGCCTCGTCGCCGAGGCCGAGCAGCGCCTCGCCCTGGACCATGAGCAGCAGGATGCCGGGGATGTCCGTGGTGCCCGTCCGGTCCTCGAAGGACAGGGCCTCGGTGGCCGTGTGGAGGGCCTGGTGCCACTTCCCGGAGTCGGCCCGGTGTCGGGCGAGGTGCTGCATGGCCAGGCGTTCGATGGTGCGGTCCTCGGCCTTGCGGGCCAGTTCCACGGCCCGTTCGCAGCCTTCGGCGGCCTCGTCGAGGCGGCCGAGCTGGGACCGCGCCACGCCCAGGACGATCAGGGCGTTCGCCTCGGCCACGGCGTCGCCCGACCGGGCGGCGAGGTCGGAGGCGGCCCCGAGGTGGGTGAGGGCCTCCGCCATCCGGCCCTCCTCGACGAGCACCCAGCCGAGGACGTTGAGCACCCGGGATTCGGCGTGCCGGTCGTCGTCGGCCCGCGCCCCTTCGAGGGCGGTCTCCAGGAGGGGGGCCCAGCCGTCGCGGACGCGCCACACGATCAGCGGCCACATCGTCAGGACGATCCGCCAGGTCCTGCCGTGGAGTCCGGCCGCGTGCGCCGCGGCCACCGCCTGGGTGAGGTCGTCGCGTTCGGCCGCGTACCAGGCGACGGCGGCGGACCGGTCCGTGAACTCCCGTACGGAGCGCGGCGGCAGGTGGTCCGCGGGCAGCGGGAAGCACTCCTCGTTGCCGGGCTCGGCGGCGGCCACGGCCGCGAGGCCGGTGGCGACGTAGTGGTCGAGGACGCGCCGGAGCGGGTCCGGTCCGGCCTCCAGGCTGCGGGCGTAGAGCCGTACGAGGTCGTGCATCGTCCAGCGGCCGGGCCCGGTCTCCGTCAGGAGGTGGGCGGTGGCCAGCCGTTCGAGGGTGGTCTCGGCGGACAGCGGGTCGGTGTCGGCGAGGGCGGCGGCCGCGTACCGGTCGAGGTGGGTGCCGGGGTGGCGACCGAGCTGGGCGAACCGGCGGGAGACCTCCTCGGGGAGTTGGTGCAGGGTCAGGCGGAGCGCCGCCCGGACGCCGCTGTCCTCCACGTCGAGGAGGGCCAGCCGGCGGTTCTCGTCGGACAGTTCGGCGGCCATCGCCTCCAGCGACCGGCCGGGCCGCTGGGCCAGCCGGGCGGCCACCACGCGGAGCGCCAGCGGGAGTCCCCCGCACAGTTCGGCCAGCCGGCGGGCGGCCACCGGCTCGTCGGCCACCCGTTCGACGCCGAGGACGCCGGACAGGAGCGAGGTGCCGTCCTCCGGCCCGAGCACGTCCACGGCCACGGGCCGGGCCGAGTCGGTGACGATCAGGCCGGGGAGCCGGTGCCGGCTGGTGACGACGGTGACGCACCGGCCACCGCCCGGCAGGAGCGGCCTGACCTGCTCGGAGTCACGGGCGTTGTCGAGTACGACGAGGAGCCGGCGGTCGGCGGCCAGCGAGCGGAACAGCCCGGCCGCGGCGTTCGCGGACTCCGGCATCCGGTGCTGCGGGACGCCCAGGGCCGACAGGAACTCGCGCAGGACCTCCAGGAGGGCCGGCTCGCCCGTGTCACCGAAGCCGCGGAGGTCGGCGTAGAGCCGGCCGTCGAAGGCACCGGCGTGCCCACGGTGCGCCCAGTGCAGTACGAGGGCCGTCTTCCCCACTCCGGCCGGCCCGATGACCAGGCAGACGGGGGCCTCGCCCGTGGCCGCGCGGGACAGGGCGGCGAGCTCCGGGGCTCGGCCGTGGAATCCGCGCGGCGCGCGGGGCAGCAGGTCGGGCGCCTCGACCGGAGCGGGCTCGGCCGGAGCGCCCGCGTACGGGACGGCGGCCGGCGGCGGCGCGACCTCCGCCGCGGGGGTCGGGCGGGGACGCCCCAGGCTCGCGATGTGCTCCAGCTCGCGGGCCCCGGCCGCGTCCAGGCCCAATGCCTCGGCCAGCGCCCGCACGGTGCGGCGCTGCGGCCCCCGGGAGCGGCCGCGCTCCATGTCCGACAGGGCCCGCACGCTCACCCCCGAGGTGTGCGCCAGTTCTTCCTGGCTGAGCCCCGCCCTCATCCGCAGACCGTGCAGGAGCGCGCCGAAGCCGCCGGTGGCCGGTGTACCGGTGCCCATGTGTGGATGTCCCCTGGTCGTTGCGGCCCAGCCGGAACGCCGTACCTCTCCCGCGGAATTATGCCCGACTCGGGTTTGCAGCTGAAACGTGGCGTGGCGGGGCGGGGACGCGGTGGGACGCCCGCGGGGAGGAGGCGCGGGACGGCCTCGGCCCGGGGCCATCCGCGTCAGGCGAGTTCGCGGGTGTCGAGGGGAAGGTGCCAGGTGTTGCGGCGGTGCACCGACTCGTAGGCCGCGCGCAGCGGGGACGGCGGGACGACCAGCACCGGACAGGCGGCGTGCGCGAGGACCTGCCGGGCCACGGAGGGGCGGAACAACCGCCGGATCGGCCCGCGCGGGCCGGAACCCACCACGAGCAGGTCCTCCGGGTCCCGCGCGACGTCGACGAGGGCCTCGCCCACCGCGCCCCGCACCGTGAGCGCCGTGAGCGCGGGGAGGGAGGCGAAGGAGCCGGGTCCGGGGCCGGGAGCGGGAGCGGGAGCGGGGCCTGGGCCGGCGGGGCCGGTGAGGGGGACGGCCGTGCCGATACCGAAGGCGGTGTCCAGGACCGCGCGCAGGCGGTCGGCCGCCGCCGACCGGCACAGCTCCAGGGTCGGTGCCCCGCAGGAGGCGCGGGCCGCCGGCCCGCCGCCCGGGGCCTGCCAGGCCAGGACCGCGCACAGCTCGACCCGGCGCAGCCGCGCCTCGACGACGGCCCGGTGGAGGGCCGCCAGACCCCCGAGCCCCTCGCTCACGCCGACGACCACCTTCGACACGGTTTCCCCCTCGGTTCGTTCCCGGCCCGTCCTGATCGGTCCCATCCCAACGCGCCGGTGGGGGTCGCGGCCGGTTCGCTGACGGTCTCCTGACGCGGGATGACGCGATCCTGACGTGTCGCTGACGCCTCCGGCCCGTCCGTGTCAGCGCTCCGTATGGACTGCGCCGCGCACCGTCAGGATCCCGTCAGGAGGGGGCCGGACGGGCCGGGCGGCGGGGATAGCTTTCGGGTGCCGCCCGGACCGCCTCCCCGCGTTCGCCGCGGCGGCACCGCACACCGTCCACGGTCCCAGGAGGGCCCCATGTGCCTGTTCCAGTACGAAGACGACCCCGAGCCCGAGGAACGCGTCCCGGCCGGACTCCTCCACGTCCCCGTCCGGTCGGGTACCCGCGAGGTGGTGCTGCGGATGTTCCGTACGCCCCTCGGCGCGCGCACCGCGGTCGGCTTCACCGATCCGGAGCGGCTGGCCGCGACCCTCGGGGCCGGGCAGCCGTGGATCCGGCTCTCCGCGTCCGCGCTCCGGGCGATGGCCGAACCCCTGGGGGCGGTGACCCTGACCGTCGACCCGACGCTGACCGCTCCCCCGGTCGCCGGGACCGTCGCGGGTGTTCCCTCGGTTCCCGCGGGCGCGTCCGCCGTCGTCACCGGCGCGACCGGCACCCCCGGATCCGCTTCGACGGCCGCGTCCGTGACCTCCCCGCCCGCCTCACCTTCGGATGCCCGGCGGGTGTCGCCGGAGTCCGTGCGGCGGGAAAGGGGGACCGCGCGATGACCACGGCTGTGGTGCCGTCCCCGGAACCGGGCACGGAGGACGACCTGTCCGTGTGGCCGGCGTCGACCGCGCGGCTCCCGCACGGCGGTCTGGCGGTCGGCGGAGTGGGGCTCACGGAGGTGGCGGAACGGTTCGCGACCCCCGTGTACGTCCTGGACGAGGGCGAGGTGCGGGACCGGTGCCGGACCTACCGCGACGCCTTCCCCGAGGCCGAAGTCCTCTACGCGGCGAAGGCGTTCCTGTCGCGGGCGATGGTGCGGTGGGTCCGCGAGGAGGGGCTGGGCCTGGACGTGTGCTCGGCCGGTGAGCTGGAACTGGCCGTGGTGGCCGGGTTTCCCGCGGACCGGATCGTGCTCCACGGCAACGCGAAGTCCCCGCAGGACCTGGACACCGCGCTCCGGGTCGGGGTCGGGCGGATCGTCATCGACAGCCCTTCGGAGATCGCCCGGATCGCCGCGGCGGTCGGCCCGGGCGGCCGGCAGAAGGTGATGGTGCGGGTGGTGCCGGGCGTGGCCGCCGGTGGCCACGAGAAGATCCGTACCGGGACGGACGGGCAGAAGTTCGGGCTCTCCCTCGGCGACGGGTCCGCGCTGGACGCGGTGGACCGCGTCCTGAGCCAGTCGCAGCTCGAACTGACCGGTCTGCACTGCCACATCGGCTCGCAGATAGCCGAGACCGGACCGTATCTGAGCGCGTTGCACCGGATGGTCGGGCTGCTGGCCCGGATCCGTGACCTGCACGGACGGGTCCTGCCGGAACTGGATCTCGGGGGCGGGCACGGCATCGCGTACCGGCCCGGGGAGGCGGCCCTCGACCTGCCCGCGCTCGCCCGCGGACTGCGCGAGGAGCTCGCGCGGTCCTGCGCGGCCGTCGGCCTGCCGGTGCCCCGGCTGGCCCTCGAACCGGGCCGGGCCGTCGTCGGTCCGGCCGGGGTCGCCGTGTACCGGGTCCTGGCCGTCAAGCACACCGGGGACACCGTGTTCGTCGCGGTCGACGGCGGGATGAGCGACAACCCCCGGCCCGCCCTCTACGGAGTCTGCTACGCGCCGCGGCTGATCGGCCGCACCTCCTCGGCGGCCCCGCGCGCCGCGACGGTGGTGGGACGGCACTGCGAGGCCGGCGACGTGCTCGCCGCCGGAGTGGAGCTGCCCGGCGACGTCCGGCCCGGCGACCTGCTCGCGGTGCCGGTGGCCGGGGCGTACCAGCTGTCCATGGCCTCCGGCTACAACATGGTCGGCCGGCCCCCGGTGGTCGCGGTCCACGGGGGAACCGCCCGGCTCCTGGTGCGCCGCGAGACCCTGGCGGACCTACGGGCCCGCGACGTGGGCGCGTAGCGGACCCTCGGCCCTCGCCCGGTCTCTCCCTCCCTCCGCCCGCCTCCCCCAACCGGCCGCTCGGAATCGTTGCCCGGTCCGGTCGCGTCCGGCGGAACGGACGCCGGGCGGGGGAGACTGGGGCGGTGGGGCAGGTGGGCGGTGGCGGTGAGAGGAGAGCGAGCGGGATGACGACGGACGTGTGGGCTCTGGTGCACGCTGAGCGCGCGGCCCTGATCGAGGACCTGGCGGGGCTCGACGAGGGGCAGTGGCGGTCTCCCTCGCTGTGCGAGGGCTGGACCGTGCACGACGTGGCCGCGCACCTGGTGGACACGGCCCGCACGACCCGCCTCGGCTTCGTCGTCGGGCTGGTCGGGGCGCGGTTCGACTTCGACCGGCAGAACGCGCGGGGCGTGGCGCGCGAGCGCGGGGACGGTCCGCAGGACACCCTCGGGCGGCTGCGGCAGGTCGCGGCGCGGACCTCGACCCCGCCCGCGCCCCTCGACAGCCGCCTCGTCGAGGAGGTCGTCCACGGTGAGGACGTCCGCAGGCCGCTGGGCCTGACCCGACGCTATCCGGAGGAGGCCGTCGTCCGGGCGCTCCGGCTCCAGACGCGGACCCCGGCCTCCTTCGGCGGCGCGAAGGAGCTGGTGGCCCGGGTGCGTCTGACCCCGACGGACTCCGGTCCGGCGATCGGCACGGGGCCGGTGGTGCAGGGCCCCGCCCTCTCCCTGTTGCTGGCCGTGTCGGGGCGCCGGGCCGCCTGGGCGGACCTCTCCGGTCCGGGGGGCGAGGTACTGACGGCGGGTGGGCGGTAGCCGTCCGCCGGCCGGGAGCCGACCCGGCCCGGTCGGGCGCTGACGCCCGCCCCAGCAGCGAGTAGGTCCGGTGGCGCGTCGGTCCGGCCCCGCCGGTTCGGGCGGTGTCGCCCGGCAGCGAGTCGGTCCCGCCGGTTCAGGCGGCGTCGCCCACGCCTCGGTCCGGTGCGCCCATGTCGCCGGTGGCGGGGGTGCCGTCGGCGAGTCCGTAGCGCAGGTAGACCGTGCCCTTCGGACCGGCCGCGGGCGGTTCGAGGAGGGTGAGGTTCGTGGGGACCGCGCCCCCGTCGAAGACCTTCTTCCCCACCCCCAGCACGATCGGGTGGAGCCACAGGTCCAGCCGGTCGAACAGCTTCTCGCGCAGCAGGGTCTGCACCAGGTCGAGGCTGCCCACGACCTTGATGTGCTCGTGCCGCTCCCGGATCTCGCGCACCGCGGCCGCCAGGTCCGGGCCGAGCTGGGAGGAACCGGCCCAGGTCAGCTCCGGGCGACCGCGCGAGGCCACGTACTTCGGGACGGCGTTGAAGAGGTCCGCGATCCCGGCGTCCTCGCCGCCCTTCTGGTGCGGCCAGTAGCCGGCGAAGATGTCGTAGGTCCGGCGGCCGAGGAGCAGGGCGTCCGTGTTCTCGTACGCGGCCCCCACCTGGGCCCCGCCGACCTCGTCGAGCAGGGGTGCCTGCCAGCCGCCGAAGGGGAAGCCCTCCGGGTCCTCGTCGGGGCCGCCGGGCGCCTGACCCACCAGGTCGAGGGTGGCGAACATTTCGATGTGGATCAGGCCCATGGCGTACTCCCAGTGCGAGGTCGTCGAGCGCGACCGGTGTGCGCGGTCGTCGAGCGCGGTCGTCGTTCCGTTCGCAAGGTAGACCGGCGGGAGGGCGAGGACTCATCGGCACACCGGGGTCGGATTCTCGGGACACCGGCATCGGACTCCTCGGGCCGGGGGCAGGGGCCGTGAGCCCGGGGCCGCTCCGGATTGTTTCAGCGCCCGCGACCCGCAGCGCAACAACCCGGCCGCCGCCCAGTCTGGCGGTCGACGGGAACCGCCGCGGGGCGGCCTCTCCGCCCGGAACGGGGGGCGGTGGTTCCCGTACCCACCACGGTTTCGATCACGGGAGAACCCATGAGGCATTCGGTACGCACGGGCACGACCGCGGCCCTGGTCGCGCTGGCGCTCGGCGCGCTGACCGTCCCGCAGACCGCGTCCGCCACCGCGTCCGCCGCGGCGCCCGCCACCACGGTGGCACCCGTGGCGGGCTCCGTACGGTTGTCCGCGCTCGCCGGGGGTGCCGGGGTGGCCGCCGAACGGCTGCGCATCAGGGCCGCGCACAGCGACAAGTGCGTGGACGTGGAGGGCGCCTCGGGGGCCAACAGTGCCAACGTGTTCCAGTGGAGCTGCCTCTCCTCGACCCAGTACAACCAGCAGTGGTCCCTGGAGCCCGCGGCCGCCGGTGTCTTCCGCCTGCGGGCGGTGCACAGCGGGAAGTGCATGGACGTCGCGGGGGCGGGGCTCGGCGACGGCGCGAACGTCTTCCAGTGGGACTGCCTCGCGGACCCGGCCCGCAACCAACGCTGGTACGTCACCAACGAGCGGATCCAGAACGGGCGTTACACCTACAACATCATCGCCCAGCACAGCGGGAAGTGCCTCGACGTGGCGGGCGCGTCCACCGCGAACGGAGCGAACGTGTTCCAGTGGAAGTGCCTCGGCGCCGGGGCGCTGAACCAGCAATGGACCTTCTTCATCGTGTGACCCTCCCCCGGGCCGCCCGCTCCCGCCCGCCATGACGGATTCCCGGGCGAGGGCGGGCCCGTCGGCGGCCGTCGCCCTCCGGGGGC
>NZ_JBEOSD010000213.1:0-10900 GCF_040302735.1 Streptomyces sp. NPDC097619
ATTTCCCTACCCGACGCTCTTCATATCTCTGCCGCCGCGGATTGTCACGGTTGGTGTCCACGAGGCACCGGAAGGGGTGAAGACTCGTAACTTTCGGGTACCGGAGGCGTTCGGCCGCGCTAGAACGGGGCAGGGCCCCGGCTCAGCCGGCGACCCCCGCCAGCTCCGGGCCGCGCTCGGGGTCGGGTTCCGGGGCGCGGGTCGTGCGGGCCTCGCGGCGGGCCGCGGCGAGCACCGGGTCGAGGGCGGGCACCGCCGCCAGCAGCTGCCGGGTGTAGGGGTGCCGGGGGTTGTCGTACACCTCCTCCACCGGGCCCTGCTCGACGACTTCCCCGGCGCGCATCACGGCCACCCGGTCGCTGACCTGCCGCACCACGGCGAGGTCGTGGGCGATGAAGATGAGGGCGAGCCCAAGCTCCCTTCGGAGTTCCGCGAGCAGGGCGGTGACCTGTGCCTGGGTGGTGACGTCCAGGGCGGAGACCGGTTCGTCGCAGACGATCAGTCGCGGTCGCGGGGCGAGGGCGCGGGCGATGCCCACGCGCTGCCGCTGGCCGCCGCTGAACTCGTGCGGGTATCGGTCGTAGTGGGCGGCTTCGAGGCCCACCCGCTCCAGCAGTCCGGTGACCCGGGCCCGGATCGCGGCCCCGTCCCGTTCCCCGGCGGCCCGCAGCGGGTCGGCGATGGACTCGCCGATGCTGCGGCGCGGGTTGAGGGAGGAGACCGGGTCCTGGAAGACCATCTGGACCCCGGGGACGATCCCGCGGACCGGGGCGCCGTCGAAGCGGACCTCGCCCTCCGAGGGGTCGAGCAGTCCGGTGAGGATCCGGCCCAGGGTGCTCTTGCCGCTGCCGGACTCTCCGACGATGCCCAGGGTCTCGCCGGCGCGGACGGTCAGGTCCACCCCGGCCACCGCGGTGACCCGGCGGCGGCCGGTGCCGAAGGTGCGCCGCAGCCCCGTGACGGCGGCCAGCGGCGGCCCGTCCTGCGGTGCGGCGGGACCGTCGGTGCCCGCCGCCGGCCTCGGGGCGTCCAGCCGGGGCACCGCGGCCAGCAGTTCCCGGGTGTACGGGTCCCGGGGGGCGCCGAGCACCTCGGTGAGCGGTCCGCGTTCCACGGCCCGGCCGTGCCGCATGACGAGGAGTTCGTCCACGCTCTCGGCGGCCACGCCCACGTCGTGGGTGACGAGCAGCAGGCCGAGTCCGCGCTCCTCGCGCAGTCCGTGCAGCAGGTCCAGGATCTGGGCCTGCACGGTCACGTCCAGGGCGGTGGTGGGCTCGTCGGCGATGAGCAGCCGGGGTTCGCAGGCCAGGGCCATCGCGATGAGGGTGCGCTGGCGCATGCCGCCGCTGAACTCGTGCGGTCGGGAGCGGGCGCGGCGGGCGGCGTCGGGGATGCCGACGCGGTCCAGCACCTCCACGGCGCGGGCCCGGGCGGCCTTGCGGGAACCGCCCGCGTGCACCCGGTACACCTCGGCGATCTGGTCGCCGACGGCGTAGTACGGGTCCAGGGCGCTGAGAGGGTCCTGGAAGACCATGGCGGCTGTGCCGCCGCGCAGGGCGCGCAGCTCGGCGGGGGTGGCGGTGGCCAGGTCGAGGCCGCCGACGCGGACGGTGCCGGTGATCCGGGTGCCGGTGCCGTGGTGCAGTCCGAGGAGGGCGGCGGCCACGGAGGACTTGCCGCTGCCGGACTCCCCGACGATGCCGAGGGCGCGGCCGGGTTCCAGGGTGAAGGAGAGGGAGTCGACGGCCCTGACCGGGCCGCCGGGGGCGGGGAACTCCACGCCGAGGCCGTCGACCTCGACCAGCGGTTCGGTCATCTCAGGGCCACCCTTCGGTCGGCGGCGGCGTAGAGGAGGTCGGCGAGCGCGCCCGCCACCACCACGGCGGCGCCCATGACCATGACCACACCGACGACCACGGGCAGGTCCGCCATGCGGACCGAGTCGATGAGGGTCTTGCCGAGTCCGGGGATCCCGAAGAGGGATTCGGTGAGGACCGCCCCGCCCATGACGGTCCCGAGGTCGATGGCGTTGAGGGCCACGACCGGCGGGACGGCCCCCCGCAGCGCGTGCCGGGTCACGACGGTCCGCTCCCCCACCCCGTAGGCGCGGAAGGTGCGGATGTGGTCCTCGGCCAGTGTCTCCAGGGTGGAACTGCGGGTGAGGCGGGCGTACTTGGCGCTCTCGAAGAGGCCGAGGGTGAGCCAGGGCAGCAGCATGTTCCAGGCCCACTGCTCGGTGTCCTGGGAGAAGGGCACGTAGGAGGGGAAGGGCAGCCACTGGAGCTGGGCGCAGACCACCATGAGCAGCAGCAGGCCCAGGATGAAGACGGGGGTGCCGGTGCCGGCGAGGGTGAGCACGGTCAGGGCGCGTTCGGTGATCCCGCCGCGGCGGAGCGCGGAGAGGAGTCCGGTGCCGACGCCGACGGCCAGCCAGACGGCCATGGCGCCCACGGCCAGGGAGAAGGTGGCGGGCAGCCGCTCCACCAGCAGCTGGGTGACCTGCTGGTCGGTCTGGTACGAGAAGCCGAGGCAGGGCGCCTGGCAGTGCAGGATCTCGGTGCCGCCGGAGAAGTCGCGGCCGACGAAGAGGCCCTGGAGGAAGTGCAGGTACTGCACGGTGACGGAGTCGTCGAGGCCGAGCTGGGTGCGGACCTGGGCGATCTGCTGCGGGCTGCACCGCTCCCCGCAAGCGAGGCGGGCGGGGTCGGCGGGGGCCAGGTAGAAGAGGGCGTAGACGGCCGCGGACAGCACGACCAGGACGAGCAGGGCGCTGCCCACGCGCTTGAGGACGAAGTGGATCACGAGGTGCCGCCCTTCCGGGTGCCGACCTTGAGGCGGGTGGCCTCGCGGGGGTCGAGGGCGCTGCGCACGGCGTCCCCGAGGACGGTGAAGGCGAGCACGGTGACGAACAGGAACCCGGCGGGCAGCAGGACGTAGGCCGGGTCGGCGCGGAACCAGATCTGCGCGGTGGAGAGCATCTGCCCCCAGGAGGGGGTGGGCGGTTTGACGCCGACGCCGAGGAAGGACAGCGAGGCCTCGGCCACGATGTTGGTGGGCAGCAGGATGGCCGCGTAGGTGATGACGGGGGCCGCGAGGGAGGGCAGGAGTTCGCGGCGGGCGATGCGGAAGCCGCTGTTGCCGGAGAGCCGGGCGGCGGCCACGAAGTCCAGTCCGCGCAGGCTGAGGGCCTGGGCGCGGACGATGCGGGCGGTGCCGCCCCAGCCGAGCAGTCCGATGACGAGGATCAGCAGCAGGGGGCGGGGGAAGTCGGGCGGGACCACGGCGGTCAGGGCGATGCCGAGGACGAGGGTGGGCAGGGCGAGCATCACGTCGGTGGCGGAGCCGATGAGCCGGTCCAGGAAGCGGCTGCCGAGGGCGGCGGCGAGTCCGGCGGTGACGCCGACGAGGACGCTGAGGAGGGTGGCGCCGGTGGCGACGAGCAGGGAGACCCGGGCGCCGTACACGAGGCGGGTGAAGAGGTCGCGGCCGGTGCCCGGCTCGACGCCGAGCCAGTGGTCGGCGGAGACGCCGCCGAAGCCGCCCAGGGGGACCCCGCCGCGGGCGGAGTCCACGAGCCCGTCGTGGTAGGCGTAGGGGTCCTGGCCTTCGAGGTGGGCGAGGAGGGGGGCCGCGAGGGCCAGGAGGACGAGGAGGGCCAGGACGGCCGCGGCGGCGAGGGCGGAGGGGCGGGACCGCAGCCGTCGCAGGACCTGGCGGGCGGCGCCCGCGCCCGGGGTGGTGACCCCGGGCGCGGACGCCCGCGCCTGTGCCGCGGTGGTCACTTCACCGACACCTGGGAGACGTCGAGGACACCGGTCCAGTCGCTGATGACGACGTTCTTGACGCTCTTGCCGACCAGGCGCTTGTAGACCGGGTGGAAGAGGGGCACGTCGAGGGCCTGCTCACCGATCTTGCGGTCCAGTGCGCCCCAGCGCTGGGCGGCGGCGGACTGGTCGGTGAGCTTGTTGATCTCGTCGATCTCCTTGTTGACGGCGGGGTCGTTCAGCTGGGCGTGGTTGTAGTTGGAGCCGTTGGTGACGATCTGTCGGCCGTCGAAGATCGGGGCGAGGAAGGGTCCGCCGGAGGGCCAGTCGGCGCCCCAGCGGGAGATGAAGAAGCCGGGGGTCTTCTTGACGTCCCAACGGGCCTCGTTGAAGGCGCCGTTCTCCAGGCCCTGGAGCTTGACGGTGATGCCGGCGGCGGCGAGTCCCTGCTGGACGGCGGTGGCCACCTCGGGGCTGGTCTGCCGGTTCTGCTGGGTGGAGTGGGTCAGGGTGACGGTGATGCCGTCGGGGTAACCGGCTTCCTTCAGGAGCTCCTTGGCCTTCTGCGCGTTGCCCGACGGGCCGGCCGGGAAGTGGTCGTACGGGGTGTACCCGAAGACCTTCTGCTCGGGCAGGAAGGTGGTGGCGGGCTCGGCGAGGGTGGAGCCGCCGGCAGCGTTGACCACGCTGGTGCGGTTGACCGCGTAGGAGATCGCCTGGCGGAGCTTGATGTTGTCGAAGGGCTTCACCTTGGGGTTGAAGGCCAGGTAGGTGGTGAAGCCGAAGTGGCCGGTGCCGACGCGGTCGGCGAGGGCTTTGTCGCTGCCGATCTGGGCGAGTTCGGCCGGGCCCAGGTTGGTGTCGGTGGTGACGGCGGCGGAGTCGGGGCCCGCGCTGGTGGAGAGGCGCTGGTTGATGACGGCGGAGTCCAGGCCGGAGTACACCTCGACCTTGTCGGGGTAGGCCTTGCGCTCCTCGTCGGTCTTGGGGTCCCAGTGCGGGTTGCGCTCCAGGCTGAGGCGTTCGCCGTCGTTCTTGTTGGAGACCACCCGGTACGGGCCGGAGGAGATCGGGTGCTCCTCGTACTTCACGCCGGTGTCCTTGGCCTTGGGCACGGGGACGAACTGCGTCTGGGTGGCCACGAAGGGGAAGTCGCCCTCGGGCTTGCGGAGCTTGAAGACGATGGTCTTCGCGTCCGGGATGACGATGGAGTCCAGGCCCTTCTTGTCCTTGTAGGGGCCCTGGTACTTCTCGCCGCCGACGAGCCAGTCGCGCAGGTAGGGGGCGCCGCCGGACAGCTCGGCGGCGAAGGACCGCTCGATGCCGTACTTGATGTCGGCGGTGGTGATCGGGGTGCCGTCCTCGAACTTCAGCCCGTCCTTGAGGGTGTACGTCCACTCGGTGGCGTCGGCGTTCGGGCGGCCGGTGTCGGTGGCGAGGTCGGGGACGACCTTGGTGCCCTCGGCGCCGTTCTCGCGGTTGCGGGTGGTGAGGGTGCGGAAGACGAGCGAGGGGATGTTGCCGCCGCCGGAGGTGTAGAGGCGGGCCGGGTCGAAGTCGCTCTGCGGTTCGGCGTTGAGGATCGTCAGCGTGCCGCCCTTCTGCGGCTTGCCCGGGGCGCCGACGGCGTTGCCGCCCTTGTCCTTGGTGTCCTCTCCGCTCTGGGGCCCCGCGCACGCGGCGGCGCCCCCGGCCAGGACCAGGCTGACGGCGGCCGCTGCCACGCGGCGCGATATGAGGGACTGAGGACGCATGGGAAGAAAACCTCTCGGAATGTGGGATGACTCGTCTTGACGGTCGGGATCCCACGCCGAGGACGGCGGCCACCGGGACGTGCCGGCACCCCTGGGAGCCGGGCCCGGACGTGCGGAACCACGGGGGTTCCGGACACGGGTCGGGACGGCGGCAGGAGGTGGAGGACGCGCCTGCGGGCGTGGGAGGCCCGGGCGCGGTGGTGGCGGAATGCGGCCGCCCCGTCGGATACCGACGGCGGCGGGTGCCGACGCGCGCTCAGGCGGGCGTCAGCTACAGAAGATGTCGGCCACGCTGTGCGCGGTCACGCCGAGCAGCGCCAGCTCTATGGCGGCGCTCACGGTGACTGCGGGGCGGGAGGACATGACCAGAACCATTGCCCATGATCGGCCGATTGTCAACGTCGATCGATCACCGACGGTCACTGATCGATCGTCAATTACCGGGATACACCCAGGGGTTGGGCTTGCACGAGATGCCTTCGAGGTTCAGCGACTTGGTCTGCTGCTGCATCACGGGGGCCAGGGCGCCGGGGGTGCGGCAGCTCACGTGACCGTGCCCGAGCCGGTGGCCGACCTCGTGGTTGATGAGCATCTGGCGGTAGGCGAACATCTTGTCCGGCCCGAAGGTCACCGAGCCCTGCGCCCACCGGTAGGCGTTGATCATGACCCGCTCGGTGGAGGCCGAGTCGCAGGAGACGTTGTCCACGGTGGTGTCGAGGTCGGACTTGGCGCACCACTTGCCGGTGGTCACGGGGCTGGCGAGGGTGATCACGAAGCCGGTCTCGCCGCCCGGGACCCGCTCGAAGGTCATCTCCCCGTCGTGGGCCCAGCTCCGCTTGTCGTTGAGGGTGCGCTGCACGGCCTCGGCGAAGAGGGCCGGGTCGAGCGGGAGGCCCTTCTCCACGTCCACGCGGTAGCGGACCAGTCGCCCCTTGCCGGGGGCCTTGGCCACGCCCTGGACGGTGGCGAACTCCCCGGAGCCGGCGAGGGCCGGGTCGAGGGCGAGCCGGGCCGCCATCTTCTGCTCGTAGGTCTGCGCGGGGGCGGCCGGGGAGGCGGAGGGGGCGCCGACGGCGGGGGCGGAGGGCCGCTGGTCGGAGCGGGAGGCGGCGGCGTCCCGGGCGCGGTCGGGGTCGCCGTCGCGGGCGGCGGAGGGCCTGGAGCCCTCCTCCTCGCCGGTGACCTGCACGGCGACGCCCACGGCGAGAGCCGTGGTGAGGACGGCGGCGGCCATGCCGGTGTAGGTGCGTATCTTCCGGCCGCGGCCGGGGCGGTCGGCCGGTTCCGCGGCGGTGCCGCCGCCCGGGGGTGCCGGGTGGGCGCCGTCCGCGGCGGGCCGGGGGCGGGCCGGTGCGGTCGGTTCGGGGGCGCGGCGGGGTCCGGGCACCGGCGGCACGGCCACGGGGACCGGGGCCGCGGCACGGACCTGGGGTATGCCGAAGGCGGGGGTGTCGGAGCGGGGCACGCCCGTCCAGTCCCCGTAGCGGGTGCCGGGGCCGACACCCCAGCCGCCGCCCGCCTCGTGGGTCTCGGGGTGGCCGCCGCGGACCCCGGTGGCGGCGGAAAGCACCGGTCCGGTGCCGGTGTCCTCGACCGAGGTGAAGGCGGGGAAGGCGTGGGCGCCGGTCTCGTCGAGCCCGACGTACTGGGCGCGGACGGAGTGGTCCACGCCTTGGGGGAAGGCCGCGAAGGTGCCGGTGACCTCGGTGGGCGGGAAGGCGAAGGCGCCGGTGTCCTCACCCCGGAGGTGGTCGGCCACCCCGCCGGTGCCCCCGGCGGGGTGGCCCTCCCCGTACCGATGGCCGTAGGCCGGTCCGGCGCCGTGCGAGGGGCCGGGTCCCGGGTACGGGCCGAAGGGATCGAAGGGGTCGGCGGGGTCCGCCGGATCGGCGAGGTCGGTGAGGTCGTACGGCGCGTACGCCTCCGCGGCCCCGACGGCCGGGGCCTCCGGCGCGGGGACCGGGCCCTTGCGACTATGTCGTCCCACTGAGGAACTCAGCTCCCGTCCGCGTCGCGGGGCAGCGACCGCAGCAGGTCCCGGACGGCGTCCGCGACCACCCCCGGGTATTCCATCATCGCCACGTGCCCGGCTTCGGGCAGGGTCACCAGACGCGAGCCGCGGAAGGTCGCGGCGGCCTTGCGGGCCATCCGGTACGAGACCAGCCGGTCCCGGCCGCCGTACACGAGCAGCGTCGGCGCCAGCACCCGCTCGGCCTGCCGCCACAGCCCGTACTGGCCGGGCAGCGTGTACGCGTCCACGATCCCGCGGGCCGAGCGGACCATCGCCTCCCAGAAGTACGGCAGCTCCAGGCGCCGCTCCATCTCCTCGACGGCGTTGCGGAAGTTCTCGGGAGTGACGAGCGAGGGGTCCCCGTAACAAAGGGACATGGCCGCGCGGGTGCGGTGCTCGGCCGTCCAGCCCCGGGTGAGGCGACCGAAGAGCCCGCTCGCCCCCGGCACCGCCAGCAGGGCGGTGGGCACGGCGGAACCCTGCACCCGCAGCTCCGGCAGGGCCGGGGAGATCAGGGTCAGGCTGCGCACCAGGTCGGGGCGGGCGGCGGCGACCCGGGTGGTGACGGCGCCGCCGAGGGAGTTGCCGAAGAGGTGGACGGGGCCGCGGCCGGAGGACTCCAGGTAGCGGACGACCGCGCGGGCCAGAGCGGTGACGGAGTAGTCGCGGTCCGCCGGCGGGGCGGAGGCCCCGAATCCGGGCAGGTCCAGGGCCTCGGAGTCCAGCTCGTCCGCCAGCAGCCGCATCAGGGCGGTCCAGTTCTGGGAGGAGCCGCCGAGCCCGTGCACGAACAGCGCCGGGGGTAGCCCCTCGGAGGTGCCGGGGCGGCAGCGGACGGCCAGGTCGAGGCCGGGAAGGACCGCGCGGCGCAACCGCTCCCCTTCGGCCACGTGCACGGTCCTGGCCGGGGGGGTCGCCGCGGTGGCGGCGGGGGCGTCCGGCAGCTCGGTCGACGACATGCGGCCAATGTTACGAGACGATCACGCGCGACCCCGTGTGTTCGCAGTCACAGGTCCGCGTAGCGCCGGAAGGCCCGCTCTCCTAGGCTCGTAGGAGAGCGCACGGCCGGAAGTGAGGGGAGCCGTATGAGTGCCGACCCGACGGAGCCGGACAGCTTCCGGGACCAGCCCCCGGACGCCTTCGACGACGAGGCCCCCGAGGCGGACGCCGCGGAGCAGCTCGCCGAGCTGACCCCCCGCGGGGACGACCCGCTCTCGGAACGCGACCGGGACGGCTCCGCCGAGGCGGACGCCGCCGAACAGGCCCGGGTGGTCTCCCTCGACGAGGACGACTACCGCTGACCAGCCCGTAACCCCCGAACCGGATGTCCGCAGACCGAGAAAACTCGGTCTGGACCCCCCAGATCCGGTTACCGAAAAGTACGATGGCGGGCGCGGCGCAGAGCGCACTGTGTACTCGAAGAAAGTGGGAGGCGGCGTGACAGCCATCGAGCAGACCGAGGCGGCGCGCCCGCGGGGCACCCGGCTGCCGCGCCGAGCACGGCGCAACCAGCTCCTGGGCGCCGCCCAGGAGGTTTTCGTTGCCCAGGGCTACCACGCCGCGGCGATGGACGACATCGCCGAGCGCGCGGGCGTCAGCAAGCCGGTGCTCTACCAGCACTTCCCCGGCAAGCTCGACCTGTACCTGGCCCTGCTGGACCAGCACTGCGAGGCCCTGCTGATGGCCGTCCGCGGAGCCCTGGAGTCCACCTCGGACAACAAGCTCCGGGTGGCGGCCACCATGGACGCCTACTTCGCCTACGTCGAGGACGAGGGCGGCGCCTTCCGCCTCGTCTTCGAATCCGACCTCACCAACGAGCCCGCCGTCCGCGAGCGCGTGGACCGGGTCTCCCTCCAGTGCGCCGAGGCGATCTCCGACGTCATCGCCGAGGACACCGGACTCTCCCCGGACGAGTCCATGCTGCTGGCGGTGGGCCTGGGCGGCGTCTCGCAGGTCGTGGCCCGCTACTGGCTCTCCAGCGAGAGCCCGGTCGCCCGCGACAAGGCCGTGGGCCTGCTGACCTCGCTGGCCTGGCGCGGTATCGCCGGCTTCCCCCTGCACGGCACCGACGGCGCCGGGCACTGACCGGCCCGCACCCCCTCGCACCGGCCACGGCTCCGGCAGGGGCTCCCGGACCGGGCGGCTGTTCGCTCGCAGCGTGCTCCGGGGGCACCGTGCCCGTCCCCTCTCCGGGCTAATGTGGTCCGCGTACGGCGCGGTACACCGCGCGACCTGGACCGTCGGAGGGACATAGCCGTGGAGGTCAAGATCGGCGTGCAGCACGCACCCCGGGAGATCGTGCTGGAGACCGAGCTCAGCCCCGAGGAGCTCGAAAGCGTGATCACCGACGCGCTGTCCGGCACGTCGGCGCTGCTCTCGCTGACCGATGTCAAGGGCCGCAAGGTCCTGGTGCCGACCGACCGGCTCTCGTACGTGGACATCGGCGAGCCGTCCGTCCGCAAGGTCGGCTTCGGCGCCTGAGGCGACCCGAGCACACCCCGCACACCCGCGGAAGAACGGCCCGGTGGCACCCGCCACCGGGCCGTTCCGCGTCTCCGGGCCCGTCGTCCGCCGTGCTTCCCGAGCCCCTGATCCGCCCGGGCCCGCGCTCTTCCCGGGCCCGCGCTCTTCCCGGGCCCTCGTCCGTCCCGGCCTCCGAGCCGCCGGCGCCCGCTCCGTGGCGGCACCGGCGTGCCCCGCGCCCCCACCGCCGGTCCACCGGGCGTCCACCGGCGGGCCGGCGGGCGTCAAGCGGCCCGCCACCGCCGTCCCCCAGCCTGGAGCCGGGCGGGCCGCCCAGGCGGAACCTGCCGGTGTCGCCGCGACCCGGGTGAACCGTCCGAAGCGGAGGATTGCTCCCGCAACCCCCCGGGTAGGACCGCCTGTGACCCGATTTGCCCTGACCGTGCGGGAGGGAACCCATGCTCGTGGAAGCACTCGGCTCGGCGTTGCTCGGTCTCGCGCTGTCGTTCGCGGCGCTGAAACGACTGCCGCGCCGACTGCCGTCGGCCCCGACGGTGCTGATCACCGGCACCCTGGGCGGCCTCTTCGGGGGCTCGCTCACCCACTACGCCTTCGGACCCGGCCACGCCACCGCCGGCACCTCCCTCGCGGGGGGCCTGCTGGTGGCCGCGGTGGTGGTGTCCCTGCTGCTGCGGCCCGGCGGCCGGCCCCGCCCCCGCGTCTCGGCCCCGTCCCGGGGCTGACCGGCCCCGATCAGGGCCGACGGCCCGGCGCGAGGACCCCGGAGGACAACGCCCGGACACGGATCGGCGCGCCGCCCGGCAAGGCCGGCGGGGGGCCCGCAAAACCCCCGGGGGGGCGGCCCGGGGGGGGGGCGGCCCCCCCCCCCCCGGCCCCCCAACCCGGGG
>NZ_JBEOSD010000214.1:0-10856 GCF_040302735.1 Streptomyces sp. NPDC097619
GCGGCCCGCTGTAACGCCCCGGTGAGCCGCGGGTGCGGGGTCCGGCCGGACGGCCGGGCCCCGCACCCGCACCCGCAGACACACAGAGTCCCCCGCCCTCCCCCCGGGGGGCTCAGTACCACTGGAGCCACCTGATGCGTCCCCTGAACCGGCGCTCCGCGGCCGCGGTCCTGCTCGCCGCCGCGCTCACCCTGACCGCCTGCAGCTCGGACGGCGGCGACGCCGAGGAGACGGCCAAGCAGGCCCACTCCGCCCCGACCGCCTCGGTGGAGCCCACCGCAGACCCCGGTGCCGCGAAGCCCGCCCGGACCGAGCTGCCCGCCCCGAAGCCCACCGGCCCGGTCGTCTCCGATGACGGCCTCAAGCCGGTCACCGGCTCCTTCACCCAGGAGGAGAAGAAGTACCTGAGCGGCCGGGTGCCCGAGAAGACCGACCCCGCGGCCGTCCTCCAGACCGGCCAGGAGGCGTGCCAGCGCGTGGCGCGCACCGCCAAGCGCGACAAGGACGCCGCCACCGCCTCGATCATCGCCGGCGAGATCCCCGCCGCGAAGGACGCCATCCCGCACCTCTGCCCCGAGCTGGAGCCCGTCCTCGACGACGCCGAGAGCGGCTTCACCGACGGCGTCCTGAAGAACCCGGAGCCCGGCAGCTACCGCGCCCTCACCCCGGGCCCGGACTGCACCTGGCAGGCCAAGGGCAGCGGGGGCAAGTCCCTGGAGTCCGGCCCGGAGCTGGGCAGCAAGGCCGGCGACAAGATCACCGCCCGGATCCCCTCCGGCACCACCGAGTTCGTCTCCACCGGCTGCTACGCCTGGATCCCGGCCTGACGGACGGACCGCGCGGCACGCGCACGCGCGCCCGCACGACGAGGGGGCGGCTCCGGGGAACTCCCCGGGGCCGCCCCCTCGTCGCTGCTCAGGACACGGTCTAGCGGCGCACGGCGTGTCCGTAGACCGACAGCAGGGTGTCGAGCACCGCGTCCATCGAGTAGGCGGCGTCGGCCAGCTTGCGGGCCGAGGCGGACGCGGTCCGGTTCTCCGCCGGGTCCAGCAGCTCCAGCACCGCCCGCGCCACCGGCCCCGGGCCCGGGTCCACGGCCCGTCCGGCACCCGCCGCCGCGATGTCCTTGGCCAGCCCGTTGGAGTGGGTCACCACCGAGGGCACGCCCACCGACAGCGCCTCCAGCACCGACATCGGGAACGGCTCGTCCACCGAGGGCAGTACGTAGACGTGCGCCCGGCGCAGCTCCCGCAGCACCTCCGCACCGCTCAGCGGCCCCGGTACGGAGATCCGCCCGGCCAGGCCCAGCTCCGAGATCCGGCGCACCGCGGCGTCCTGCTCGCCCTCGTCCGGGCCGGCCAGCACGAACTCGGCGTCCGGGACGGCGCGCAGCACCTCGGCGGCGGCGTCCACGAAGTCCACCGGCCGCTTGCGGGCCTGGAGGCGGGCCGCGTACAGGATCCGCGGCGGGCCCTGGAGCGCCGGCCGCTCCTCCTGGGCGGGGGTGCCGTTGACCAGCCGCACGGTGCGCGGCAGGGGTTCGCCCACCACGGCGTCCAGGCCGGTCTTCTCGTGCGGGGTGAGGTACAGCACGGCGGAGGCCCCGCGCAGCACCCGGCGGACCGCCACCGCGTCCAGGACCTTGGCCAGCAGCCGGTCGCTGGGGTCCACCATGCCGTGGGTCTGGAGCACCAGCGGCTTCCCGGCGCGCAGCGCGGCCAGGGCCACCGGCAGGGTCACCAGGTCCCGGGCCAGGTGCACGTGGACCACGTCGGCGTCGCGGACGAGCTTGCCCGCGTCGGCCAGCAGGGCGGGGGAGGTGATCCCGCTGAAGCCCAGCGGCAGCAGCCTGCGGGCCGGGTAGAGCCGGGCCGGCACCCCCTCGACCTCGGTGGGCCAGGGGTCCCCGAAGCCCTCGCCGAGGGCGAGCAGGGCGGCCTCGTGGCCCCGGGCGCGCAGCCCCTTGGCGAGGTTGAGGGCGACCCGGACCGGCCCGCCGAAGGCGTGGCTCGGGGAGTGCAGGGTGACGGCGTGCAGGACTCTCAACGGGGCTCCTCCACCGGGCGGCGGGTGCCGTCGGCAGTCTGCAGGGTCAGTTCGGGCAGGTCCTTGTGGACCACGGCGCCGGCTCCGGCGACGGCGTGCCGGCCGACGGTGACCCCGGCCAGCACGGTGGCGCGGGCGGCCACCCAGGCACCGTCCTCGACGGTGATCGGGGCGTTGCGGTAGCGGAAGTCGGCGGCCCGATGGTCGTGGCTCCCGGTGCACAACAGCGCCTCCTGCGAGAGGCAGACGTTCGCGCCGATGGTGACGGGCTCCAGGTTCAGCAGCCAGGCGCCCTCGCCGATCCACGTGTGGTCGCCGACGGTCAGCTTCCAGGGCCACAGCACCCGCACCCGGTGGCGGATGAGCACCCCGGTGCCGATCCGCGCCCCGAAGGCGCGCAGCAGGGCCACCCGGACCCGGGCCGGGCAGAACCAGGCCATGAACACCGTGTTCATCACGGCGAACCAGAGCGCCTGGACGAGCAGCCCGCGGCCCTTGTCGTAGCCGGCCAGCGTGAAGGCCGGGAGATCGCGCATGTCTTCGTACCCCCAACGGGTGCCTTCCCCGGCACCGGCCGCTCACATTATCGGTTTACGGCGGATTAGACTGCGGCCGAACTCAAGGCGCGGGCGGGAGCACGGTTGGCAACGGACACGGACAGCCCGGCGGCCGTCCCCTCGCGTCCCCAGGGCCCGGGCACCGGTGCGCCGCAGGGCGGCACAACGGCCGGAACGGCCCCTTCCACGACCACGGGCGGCCCCTGGGGCCCCGAGGCCCGCGGTGGTCCCGCGGGGCCCCGTCCGCCGCGTTCCCGCGGCCGGGGCGGCGGGGGCGGCAAGGGAGGCAACGGCAGGGGAGCCGGCCGGGGCGACGGGGAGCCCGCGGACTCCGATGCCCGCTGGGGCCGGGTCACCACCCCGCGGACTCTCCTCTCCCGCGCCCTGTCGGTGCCGCTGGCCCTCGGCTTCACGGTCTTCCTGCCGCTGACGGTGGCGGTGCAGAGCGGGGCCGGGGCCAAGGACGGCGCCTTCTACCTCCAGCTGGCCCTCACCATGTACGCCGGGGCCCGGCTCTCGTCCATGGTGCTCACCAGCCGCCGCAAGCTCCTCCAGGGCTCGTACTGGCTGTTCGTCTACATGGCGATGGGCGTGGCCCCGCTGGCCCAGGCCGTCCTCGGGCAGGTGCCGACCCCGGTGGTGGGCCCGCGCACCGACCTGACCTCGGCCATCGCCCTGGTGCTGCTGGGCTGCATCTGCTTCGACGTGGGCTCGCTGCTGGCCCGGCACCGGCCCTCGGGCAAGGCGCAGGGCGGTCGGGCCGAGCCGAAGCCGGTGTTCGTGCACAAGCGGCGGCTCCAGCTGCTGACGGTGTTCGCGTTCCTGTGCAGCGGCGTGTTCGTGATGAAGCTGGGCGGCCCGGCGGTGTTCTTCAGCAGCCGCCAGGAGATCATCGCGGGCATCGCGGAGGCCGGTGTCTCGGCCGACGACGGTCAGGCCGGACAGGCCTTCCTGCGCGGCTTCGGCACGGTGCCCGCGCTGCTGGCCCTGCTGGTGTACACGCGGTGGATGGTGACCTCCACGCGGGCCCGGCGGATGCCCTCGGTGATCGCCACCTGGGCGGCGCTGGCGGCCCTGAACCTGGTCGTGAACAACCCGATCTCGAACCCGCGGTACTGGTTCCTCACCGTGATGTTCGCCCTGCTGTTCACGGTGTTCCCGGTGAGCGCGGCGATGTACCGGGTGGCGCTGTCCATGGGCGTGGTGGTGGCGCTGATCATCTTCCCGTTCGCGGACCGCTTCCGGTACGACGAGAAGAACTACAAGCCGGTGGAGACCACCTCGGTCCTGGAGCCGATGGCGCTCAAGGACTACGACCAGGTGGGGATGTTCGCGAACACCATCACCTTCGTGGAGTCCGGGTCGGGTCACTTCTACGGCCGTCAGCTGGCCGGTTCGGTGTTCTTCGCGGTGCCCCGTTCGGTGTGGCCGGGCAAGCCCCGCGACACCGGCGTCATGGTCGGCCAGTGGATGGGCACGGTCAACACCAACCTGTCCTCGCCGATCTGGGCCGAGCTGTGGATCGACTTCGGGCCCGTGGGCATGGGCGGCGGGCTGCTGGCCATGGGATACGTGGCCTCCCGGGTGGACCGCCGGTACGCGAAACGGGCCACCCGGAGATCGCCACCGGGCAGCCTGATCTCGGTGGTGGTGCCGCTGGTGGCGGGCTACTCCTTCATCCTGCTGCGCGGGCCGCTGCTCCAGGCCTCGGGGCGGGTGGCCATCGCGATGCTCTGCCTCGCCGCCATCGCCACCTACCGCACGGACCGCCGCACCTCCCTGCGCTGACGCGCGGGCGGGGCGGCGGGTCCGACGGGGCCGGGGGGCTTCCGGGGTGTCCGGGGATGCTCAGACGGAGGCGGCGGGTGCCGTCGGCGCCGGGCCGGAGCCGTCCGCGGCGGGTCCCGCGGGCTCCGGGCGGAGCCGGGCCACGCGGGTCCAGGCGGCCACCGCCTTGAGGGCGGATCCGGCGGCCAGGCCCCAGGCGGCGCCGGGGGCGCCCCAGAGCGCGTACCCGACCAGCAGCAGGACCACGGACAGCAGGGAGAACACCACCTGTACCGACAGGGTGGCCTTCGGGGAGAGCACCCGCAGGGTCAGCAGGGCGCAGGTCCCCAGCCCCATGACGGCGTACTGGGTGCCGGTGGCGGGCAGCAGGGCGGCGGCGGCCGTCCAGGTCTCGCCGAGGAGTTCCCGGCCGAGCCGATCGGGCAGCGCGTACAGCACGGCGGCCCAGCCCGCCCCGGTGAGGGCGAAGAGCAGTCCGAGGCCGGCGGTGGCGCGGACCACGGCCCGTCGGCCGCCGAGCCGGCCCAGGAAGGGCGGCCCGAAGGCGTTCGCCGAGTTGAAGAGCACGTTCAGGGGCCCGAAGAGGGTGGTGGCGCCGCGTAGGGCGCCGACCGCGAGTGGGGTGGCGAACACGCCGAGCCCGAACACGGCCAGCTGGCTGGAGCCGTTGCCCACCGCGAACTCGACGAGGAACCGCTGCCCGAGGTGGCCGCGCCGCAGGTAGGGGCGGAGGGCGGCCCGGGTGCCGGTGGTGAAGGGCCGCAGCAGGTACAGGCCGAGGGCGAGGGCGGGCAGGGCCGACAGACCCCACACCAGCACCAGGCGGCCGGGGTCGGCCCCTCGGGGCTGCACGGCGAGGGCCGCGACCACGCAGGCCAGTCGGAGCAGGTCGGCGGCGAAGGCCCGGTGCGGTTGCCGCAGGGCGGAGAAGCAGTACCGCAGTCCGTCCTGGACGAGCACCAGCGACAGCACGGCGGCCAGGGCCAGGAAGGAACGGCCGCCGGCGCCCGCGGTGAGCAGGCCCACCGGCAGCAGGAGCAGGGCCGCGCCGGCGGAGGCCAGCGCGGTGAAGGAGATCGCCGAGCGGCAGGCGGCGCCGATCCCGGGGCCGCGTTCGAGGACGACGGTCTGGCCCACGTAGGCCATGTTCGCGCCGAGCAGCACGCTGAAGGCCACGTACACCATCGAGAAGGCGGCGAAGCCGTCCGCGGAGGACAGCCGGGCCGCGAGGACCAGCACCAGGATGTTGGTGAGGCTGGACGCGGCCTGGTCGCCGACGGAGGCCAGCAGGGCGAGGGCCCGCCGGGGCTCCCGGGGGCCGGACGGGCCCCCGCCGCGGGGCCCGGGGATCCGGGCGGCCGCGGCGGGGTCCGTCACCGCTGTCCCGTGCGGACGGTGCGCAGGGCGACGGTGTCGCTGCCGTCGCCGGGGATGTGCTGCTGCGGTTCGGGCGCGCGCGGGGCCGGGGCCGGGGTGGCGGCCGGCGGCCGCGGGGCGGCCGGTTCGGGGGTCCCGCCGCGGCGGCCCTTGCCCTTGCGGCCCAGGGGCTTCTTCTCCTTGGCCTGGCCGCCGTGCAGGACCGCGCCGAGGACGGTGCCGCCGGCGCCGCTGATCAGCTCGCGGATCCGGACCAGGTCGGTGCGGTGCACCGCGCGCGGGTCACAGACCACCAGGACCCCGTCCACCCGGTCCACCAGCGCCAGCGCGTCCGCGTAGGACAGCACGGGCGGGGCGAGCACCACCACGGTGGAGTTGGGGGAGTCGGCCTCGGAGATCAGGCTGCTGGCCCGCTGCGAGGTCAGGGAGCGGGGCACGTTGCGGACCCGCTCGCCGGGGATCAGGTCGAAGGAGCCGGACTCGCCCGCGTCCACGGCGAGCTGACGGCCGTCGGGCCACTCGGTCTCGCCGCCGGCCGGGGTGTGGCTCCAGCGCGGGCGGGCCCCGGTGTCGGTGCGCAGCTGGCTGGCGAGCACCGGGGTGCGCAGGTCGGCCTCGATGAGGAGGACGTCCTTGCCGGTCTCGGCGAAGGAGGCGGCCAGGTTCACGGAGGCGGCCGCCGCGGTCTCGCTGGAGCCGCGCGGGGCGACGACCAGCAGGCGTCGGCGGTCGGCGAACCGGGAGTCGTAGGCGAGCCGGAAGGCCACCGAGCGGTATTCCTCGGCGAGCCGCGGATCGGCCTCGCCCGCGGCGAGGAGCGGGCCGCCGCCGGTGCGGTCCTTGGGCAGGGTGCCCAGCACGGGGGCGCGCAGGGCCCGGGCCACGTCGCCGTCGGAGCGCGGGGCCGGGTCGAAGACGAGCCGGACCCAGGCGGCGAGCAGGCCGAGGGCGAGGCCGACGGCCGCGCCGAGGGCCAGGGACATGGGCAGGCCGGGGCCGTCGGGGGAGGAGGGCGGGGTCGCGGTGCTGGTGACCCGGCCCGGGCTCATGTCGAGGGCCTGGAGCTTGGCGATGCTGCTCTGGAGGGAGCTGATGCGGCCGAGCATGTCGCTCTTGGTGGCGTAGGCGGAGTCCCGGGCGGCGCCGTCGGGCAGCCCGGATATCTCGCGCACCAGCTCGTCGTGGCGCTTGGCGATGGGGTCGCGCTGGTCCTTGTAGCCCTTGACCATCTTGTCCCTGATGGACTCGATGTTCTCCTGCCGCTTGGCCAGGTAGGCGGCCGTCATGGCGTTGGCGCGCTTGGCGGCCTCCTTCGGGGAGGAGGCGGTGTAGGTGAAGCGCAGCACGAGGCTCTGGGGCGGGTTGGTGACCTGGAGGCCGGCCCGCAGGCCGCCGACCCCGGACTCCGGGATGCCCAGCTTCTCGGCGGCCTCGTGGGCCACCGAGTTGCTGAGCGCGGTCTGCCGCTCCGAGCCGACGTTGATGGCCTTGTCCGGGGACAGGCTCGGGTTGAAGGGGTCGTCGGTGGGCGTGCGCAGCACCACGTCGGAGGTGGCCACGTAGGTGTCGGCGGTGCTGATGCCGAGCCACGCGCCGCCGAGCAGGCCGAGGCCGATGCCGCCGGCGATGAGCCGGCGGTAGCGCAGCAGCTGCCGGAACTGGTCCCTGAGGAGGTCCGGTTCGTCTTCTCCCGCCGTCACCGCGGCGCGGGTCGTCTCCGTCACGGGCGGGGTCCCCCCAAGGCTTCGTCCATCAGTGCGTCGATCCGGGCCAGTCCCGCTTCGCGGCTCAGGTGCGCCGCGACGTGGCGGGGGCCCGCCGCGCCCAGCGCGTCGGCCGCCGCCGGGTTCCCGGCCAGTTCCCGTACGGCCTTGAGCAGGGCAGCCGGATCCTCCGGCGGTACGAGCACCCCGGCGCCCGAGCGCTCGACCTCCTGGGCGGTGCCGCCGCCCGCCGCCACGGAGGCGACCACGGGGCGTCCCGCCGCGAAGTAGGAGGTGAGTTTCGAGGGCACGCTCATGTCGAGCACGGCCGCGTGCTGGGTGACGGCGAGTACGTCCGCCGCCGCGAGGATATCCGGGAACTGCCCGTCGGCGGCAGGGGGGATGATGTCGAGGTTCGGCACGTCCGCCGCGAGGTCGGCGAGCGCGGCCCGCTGACTGCCGTCGCCCATCAGGACGAAGCGGACATTTCGGTCCAGTTGTGCGGCGTTCACCAGGACTTCGAGACCCTGCTTGAGGCCCATGTTCCCGGAGTGCAGGACCACGGTCTGACCGGGGGCCCAGCCCAGGTGGTGGCGGGTCTTCCCGCGCGGCTGGGACGGGCCGGGCACGTGGGACCAGTTCGGGACGAGTCGGATCTTCGCCTCCGGCACCCCCATGGCCACGACCCGGTCCACGAACGTCTCGTGGATCACACCGACCAGGGTGGCGCGCTTGAGGGCGTACGCCTCGGCGCGGCCCGCGAAGGCCGCCGCCTTGTCCCCGCCGCTGATCCCGCTCTGCGCGGCCGCGGCCCCCATGAGGTCCTGGACCACCGGGACGAACGGCACCTTCCAGCGGGCGGCCAGCCGGGCCGCCAGCACCCCGCCGGCGAGGCTGGGCATCTGGGCCATCACGGCGTCCGGGCGCTTCATGCGCGGCGGGGCGACCGCTCCGTGGGCCAGGATCGAGCCCTCGAAGAGGGCCCGCTTGACGGCGGTCTGCCGGGCCGGGACGGTGTGCGCGCGCCGGTGGACGGTGACGCCCCCGCGCTCCTCGGTGCGCCGGACGGCCCGCCGGTACTCCGGTTCGAGCGACCAGGACGGGTAGTGCGGCATGCCGGCGAGCACGTGGGACTCGTGGCCGAGGGCCGCCCAGTGCTCGGCGATCTGTGTGGCGTAGGGGCCGATCCCCGCGTGCTCGGGCGCGTAGTTGGTCGAGACGAGCAGCAGTCTTCGACGGCCGGATATGGACACGAAACGTCCCCTTCTCCCCTGCTTGGTGCGGGGCACACCCTAATCGTTCACCCGCACGGCGCGGAACGTTGACGCTATCGTCTGATAATCCGCCGCACTGGGGAGTGTGGCCCTTGGGGGGTATCGATGACGGAGCGAGACATGTCCGAGCACAGTTCACCCGTGCGCAAGCCGTACCGAGTCGGCTACGCGCCGGGTGCGTACGACCTTTTCCATATCGGACATCTCAACATTCTTCGCCATGCGCGCAGTCAGTGCGACTACCTCGTGGCCGGGGTGGTCTCGGACGAGATGGCGGAGCTCGCCAAGGGCCGGCGGCCCATGATCCCGCTGGTGGAACGCCTGGAGATCGTCCGCAGCGTCCAGTACGTGGACGCCGCGTTCGTCGAGACGGTTCCGGACAAGCTGGAGACCTGGAAGCAGGTCCGCTTCGACGTGATCTTCAAGGGGGACGACTGGCGCGGCACCCCCAAGGGGGAGCGGCTGGAATCCGACTTCGCCACCGTCGGCGTGGACGTCGTCTACTTCCCGTACACCGTCCACACCTCCAGCACCCAGCTCCGCCGGGCACTGGACGCGCTCGCCGAGACCCAGCCGGACCGGCTCACCGCCGAACTGCGCTGAGCTCCCGGAACCACTTCGCGAGGAAGGCCGCCAGGAACAGGACGGCCATCACGCCGAAGCCCGTGTACGCCCACCGGAACAGCTCCCCGCCGCCCAGCACCAGGAACACCAGGCAGAACACCCCGTAGTCCACCGGCAGCAGCGCCACGGCGCGCAGGGTGGACGGGGCGGCGGCCGGGGAGCCCGGCTCCGCCTTCGGCTTCAGCTTCTCGGTGAGCAGCCCGCCGAAGAAGGTCACCACGGAGGCCAGCTGGAAGCCCAACGGCACCAGCAGCCAGGCGTCCGAGGAGATCCCGTACTCCGCCGGGAAGCGGAAGAAGGCGATCAGCACGCAGGCGTGCAGCGCCGTCACCTTCGCGCTGTCCACCACGTGGTCCAGCCACTCACCGGCCGCGCTGCCCCCGCCCCGGAGCCGGGCCAGCTGCCCGTCCGCCGAATCGAAGGCGAACCCCACCACCAGCAGCACCCACACCAGCGCGCCCAGCGCCCAGGACGGCGGCACCAGCGCCACCGCGGCGATCCCCGCGAACGACAGCGCCGCGGAGACCAGGGTCACCTGGTTGGGGCCGAGTCCGACCGCGTGGGAGAAGGCGGCCAGGTACCGGCCCGCCGGACGGTTCACGAACCGCGAGTAGAGCGACACCCCCTTCGCGGACTTCTGCGCCCCGCGCAGCTCCCGGAGCGCGGTCCCCACTCTGCCCATACGCACTCATTTCCCCTCATGGAACGCGGGTACGAACATCCCGCACGGGGCACATCATCGCAGGGCCCGGACCCCCACCCGGCCGGACCGCCGGTACCGGTCAGTTCGCGGGCTCGACGGCGAAGAGCTGACCGCCCTTGCCGACGCACGGCCCCATCACGGCCTCGGTGCCCGCGGCCTCCGAGGAGTCCCGGATGCCCACGCAGCCCTGCCCGTCCACCCGTAGCACGTACCGGCCGCCGCCCCGCGGCCCGGAGGGCTCCAGGTGGAAGCGGCTGCCCAGGGAGCAGTCGTCCATCGGTTCCAGCAGCCCGCGCCCCGGCCCCTCGGGCAGGGCCCGCAGGCAGCCCTTGCCGTAGTCGGGGTGCACCCACTGGACGCGGTAGGTGTCCCCGCCCATCGGCTCCAGCAGGGTGTTCTGCGGCCCGGCCTCCGCGCACGGCCGCTGCACCGCCACCAGTGGGGTGTACCGGCCGTCCGCCACCCGCCCGTCCGTCAGGCAGAGACCCTTCCCGGTGAGCGGGACGATCCGCACCCAGCCGGTGGGCAGCGGACCGGTGCGGACCGCCGCCCGCGGGGTCACCGGCCCCTCCGGGCCGTCCCCGGTCAGCGCCAGGGTGCCCGCCACGGCCGCCGCGGCCAGCAGCAGACCCGCCCCGGCCACCGCCGCGGCCCGCTGCCCCCGCCCCGCCCCCGCCCGGCCCCGACGCCCGCGGCCGGCCGGCTCCGGATCGGCCGCCAGCAGCTCGAAGGCCCCGGCCCCGGCTCCGGCCCCGGCCCCGGCTCCGGCCCCGGCCCCGGCCCC
>NZ_JBEOSD010000215.1:0-10661 GCF_040302735.1 Streptomyces sp. NPDC097619
GGCAACGGCAAGGGCTCCTTCGGCCAGAAGACCGCGCTGCACCGGAACTGGGGCACGAAGTACAACGCGATCGTGGGCCTCGGCGACCTCACCGGGGACGGCCGACCCGACCTGGCCGCCCGCGACACCAGCGGAAGGATCTGGCGCCTGAACTCCACCACCAACGGCACCTTCACCAAGGCCGTACAGCTCGGCACCGGCTGGCAGGTCTACACCGGCATCCACTAGCACCGACGACGGCTGCCGGCCGACCTGATCGGCGGAAGGGCGGTGTTCCTCCACGGGGGTGGGGAACGCCGCCCTTCCGTTTCCCTCTCCCCGGGACGGCTCGTCCGTACCCCGGGAACGCCGGAGGCGCCCCTCCCCGAACGGGAAGGGGCGCCTCGGCGCTTTGCGGGAGGGGCGCCTACTGGGCGTCCTTCTCCTTGACCTCGACCGGCTTGCGCAGCGCGATGTTCAGCTCGCGCAGGCGGGCCTCCTCCAGGACGGTGGGCGCGCCCATCATCAGGTCCTGGGCGTTGCCGTTGAGCGGGAAGGCGATGGTCTCGCGGATGTTCGGCTCGTCGGCCAGGAGCATCACGATGCGGTCCACGCCCGGGGCGATGCCACCGTGCGGCGGGGCGCCGAACTGGAAGGCGCGCAGCATGCCCGCGAACTCGGTCTCGACGGTCTCCTTGGAGTAGCCGGCGATCTCGAACGCCTTGAACATGATCTCGGGCTCGTGGTTCCGGATGGCGCCGGAGGAGAGCTCGATGCCGTTGCAGACGATGTCGTACTGCCAGCCGAGGACGTCCAGCGGGTCCTTGGTCTCCAGGGCCTCAAGGCCGCCCTGGGGCATCGAGAAGGGGTTGTGCGAGAAGTCGATCCGGCCGGTCTCCTCGTCCTTCTCGTACATCGGGAAGTCGACGATCCAGGCGAAGCGGAACACGTCCTCCTCGAACTGGCCGGCGCGCTTGGCGGCCTCGACGCGGACGGGTCCCATGATCTTGGAGACCTCGTCGAACTCGCCGGCGCCGAAGAAGACCGCGTGGCCGGGCTTGAGGCCCAGGCGCTCCACGAGGACCTTGACGTTCTCCTCGGTGAGGAACTTGGCGATCGGGCCGGTGAGGGCGTTCTCCTCGCCGACGCGGACCCAGGCCAGGCCCTTCGCGCCGAGGGAGACCGCGAAGTCGCCCAGGCCGTCGAAGAACTTGCGGGGCTGGTCGCCGGTGTCCGGGACGGCCAGGGCGCGCACGTGCTTGCCCGCGAACGCCTTGAACTCCGAGTCCGCGAACACGTCGGTGATGTCGACGAGTTCCAGGGCGGTGCGCAGGTCGGGCTTGTCGTTGCCGTACTTGAGCATCGACTCGCGGAACGGGATCCGCGGGAACGGCGAGGTGACGTGGCGGCCGTTGCCGAACTCCTCGAAGAGCTCGGTCATCAGCTTCTCGATCGGCTGGAAGACGTCCTCCTGCTCGACGAAGGACATCTCCACGTCGAGCTGGTAGAACTCGCCCGGCGAGCGGTCGGCGCGGGCGTCCTCGTCGCGGAAGCAGGGCGCGATCTGGAAGTACCGGTCGAAGCCGGAGATCATCAGCAGCTGCTTGAACTGCTGCGGGGCCTGCGGCAGGGCGTAGAACTTGCCCGGGTTCAGGCGGGACGGGACCACGAAGTCGCGGGCGCCCTCGGGGGAGGTCGCGGTCAGGATCGGGGTCGCCATCTCGTTGAAGCCGAGGGCGCGCATCTTGTCGCGGATCGAGCCGATGACGGCGGAGCGCAGCATGATGTTGCGGTGCATGCGCTCGCGGCGCAGGTCGAGGAAGCGGTACTCCAGGCGGCGCTCCTCGTTGACGCCGTCGTCCGTGTTGATCGTGAACGGCAGCGGGGCGGCCGCGCCGAGCACCTCGACCTCGACGGCCTCGATCTCGATCTCGCCGGTGGCGAGGTCGGGGTTGATGTTCTCGGCGCCGCGGGAGACGACCTTGCCGTCCACGCGGACCGTGGTCTCCTTCGACAGCTTGTCGAGGACCTCGGCGGCGGCGGTGCCGGGACGCGCCACGAGCTGCGTGATGCCGTAGTGGTCGCGCAGATCGATGAAGAGGATGCCGCCCAGGTCTCGACGATTGTGCAGCCAGCCGCTCAGCCGGACGTCGGTGCCGACGTCAGAGGCGCGGAGCTCGCCGCAGGTGTGGGACCTGTACCGATGCATCGTTCATCCAGTTCTTCGCGATATCCGGGTGTTCTTCGCGATAGCAGGGTGGCAGTCAACCCTTGCAAGGTTACCGTCCGCCCCGGGCGCGGCCGGACGGGCGGAGCGGTCCGCCCCGGACCCGGCCGGTCCGCCCCGCCGGACGGGCGGACCGGTGCGATGACCTGTAAAGATGAGTCGGTGCGCACCGAGGACGTCCTGGCCGCCGTGGCGACCGGCCTGTGGCGCTGGGACAACGCGTCCGGGACGGTCAGCCTGGACGGCGAGGCCGCCCGGCTGCTCGGGCTGCCCCCGGAGGCTGTGGAGCTGCCGGAGTCGGCGGTGCGGTCCCGCTTCCACCCGGTGGACTGGATCGAGATCAACGGGGTGGTGAACCTCGCGGTGGCCGAGGGCACCCTGGCCGAGGCCCGGCTCCGGATCATGGACGAGGACGGTCGGGTGCTGCGTACCGTCCGCAGCCGTTCCAAGCCGCTGGTGGGCCGGACGGACTACCGGCTGATCGGCACCATCGAGGAGATCGCCGAGCCGCAGCCGGGCACCACGGCCGCGCACACCCCGATCACCGGGGACTGGCGGCGCTCCCGCGAGGCCTTCCTGCTGGACGCGGGGCGGGCGCTGGCGGAGGCCCGGTCCACCGCGGAGGTGCTGCGGGTGGCGGCCTCGCTGTCGATGCCCGGGTTCAGTCCGGACGGGCTGGCGGTGTTCGGGGTGGCGGGGGACCGGCTGCGGATCATCGGGCACCACGGGCACGGGCCGGGGGACGAGGGTCCCTTCTCCGACATGCGTCTGGAGACGGACTACCCGGCCGCACAGGTGGTGCGGACCGGCCGGGCGATCTACCTGCCGGACCCGGAGGAGTACAAGCGGCGCTTCCCGGCGACCTGGCCGCTGGCCCAGCGCTTCGGTCGGGTCTCCTGGGCCTTCCTGCCGCTGATCGTCGCGGGGCGCACGATGGGCGCCTGGATGGCGGCCTTCAAGCATCCGGTGGGCTTCTCCCCCGACGAGCGCTCGGTGCTGACCACGGTGGCCCGGATGCTGGCGCAGGCCCTCCAGCGGGCCGGGGTGGCCGAGACCGAGCGGGAGCTGACCACCGGCCTGCAGCGGTCGATGATGCCCCGCCTCGGCCCGGACATCCCCGGGATGCGGATCGCCGCCCGGTACGTGCCCACCGGCGGCGGGCTCCAGGTGGGCGGGGACTGGTACGACGTGATCCCGCTGCCCTCCGGCCGGTTCGCGCTGGTCATCGGGGACGTGCAGGGGCACGACGTGCGCGCGGCGGGGCTGATGGGGCAGTTGCGGATCGCGGTCCGCGCCTACGCCTCGGAGGGGCACCGGCCGGACGCCGTGCTCTCCCGGGCCTCGCGCTTCCTCGCCGGGATCTCGGGCTCGTACGGCTCGGCCACGGGCTCCGGGGCGGACGGGCCGGAGGAGGGGGACGCCGAGGAGGCCGACGCGTTCTCCGTACCCCGGTTCGCGACCTGCCTGTACGTGGAGTGCGATCCGGAGACCGGCTCCCTGGAGCTGGCCAGGGCCGGGCATCCGGAGCCGGCGGTGCGGATGTCCGACGGGACGGTCCTGACGCGGCCCACCGCGGGCGGGCTGCCGTTGGGCATCGTGCCCGACACCGACTACCCGACCACCCGGTTCACCCTGGAGCCGGGCGAGACGATGATGCTGTGCACCGACGGGCTGATCGAGACCGGCGGGCACGACCTGGACACCGGGTGGGCCCGGCTGCGGGCCGTCCTGGAGGCCGGCGCGGACACCGCGGGCGATCTGGACCGGCTCGCCGACCAGCTGGTGTCGGTGGTGCACGGGCCCTCCTCGCACCACACCACGGGCCCGCTGGCGGACCGCCGCGAGGACGACATCGCCCTGGTGCTGCTGTGCCGGGAAGGGCCGGGCTGCGGCTGCGGGGGCTCCGGCGGCCCGGACGGCGGGCACGTGCGCGCGGTGCGCCGCACGATGATCACCGTGGCCCAGGCGGAGCCCGAGCGGATCGCCGGGGCCCGCCGGCAGATCCGGGAGCTGCTGCACGACTGGACCGAGGAGGACCAGGTGGATTCGGCCGTGCTGATGGTCTCCGAGATGGTCACGAACGTCCTCATGCACACCGACGGGGACGCCCTGCTGACCGCCGAGGCGGTGGGCGAGCGCGGCTCCCGGCGGCTGCGCGTGGAGGTCGCCGACGGCAGCGACGAGCTGCCCCACAAGCGGCAGCCCGGCGAGATGGCCTCCAGCGGCCGGGGCGTGCTCCTGATGGAGATGCTGGCCGACGCCTGGGGCGTGGACCCCCGCGGCGAGGGCAAGTCGATCTGGTTCGAGCTGCACGAGCCGGCCGCCCCGGCGGAGGGCACCGCGGACGGGCCGGCGGACAGCCCCGAGGGTGACGGCCCCGCGGGAGCGCGCGGGGCCTGAGCCCCCGCCGCACGCGCGGGGGCTGGGCCGTGGAACCGCGCGCGGGAGCCCCCGCCCGGGTGTCCGGGCGGGGGCTCCCGCGTTCCTTCCGGCCAGGGGGGACCGGAGGTCTCCGAGGCGCCGGGCGGCTACAGACCGCCCTCGCCCATGCCGTGCACGGCCGGGACCGTGCCCAGGCGCCCCTTCTGGAAGTCCTCGAAGGCCTGCTGGAGCTCTTCCCGGGTGTTCATGACGAACGGCCCGTAGTGCGCCATCGGCTCCCGGATCGGCTGGCCGCCGAGCAGCACGACCTCCAGGTCGGGGGTGTGGGCGTCCTGCTTCTCGTCCGCGCGGACGGTCAGCGAGCCGCCCGCGCCGAAGACCGCGGTCTGGCCCAGGTGGATCGGGCGGCGCTCCGCGCCCACCGAGCCGCGACCGGCCAGCACGTACGCCAGACCGTTGAAGTCCTCCCGCCAGGGCAGGGTGACCTCGGCGCCCGGGGCCACCGTGGCGTGGATCATCGTGATCGGCGTGTGGGTGATCCCGGGACCCTGGTGGCCGTCCAGCTCCCCGGCGATGACGCGGAGCAGCGCCCCGCCGTCGGGGGTGGTGAGCAGCTGCACGGTGCCGCCGCGGATGTCCTGGTAGCGGGGGGCCATCATCTTGTCCTTGGCGGGGAGGTTCACCCACAGCTGGAGGCCGTGGAAGAGCCCGCCCGACACCACCAGGTGCTCCGGCGGCGCCTCGATGTGGAGCAGGCCGGAGCCCGCCGTCATCCACTGGGTGTCGCCGTTGGTGATGGTGCCGCCGCCACCGTTGGAGTCCTGGTGGTCGAAGGTGCCGTCGATGATGTAGGTGACGGTCTCGAAGCCGCGGTGCGGGTGCCAGGGGGTGCCCTTCGGCTCCCCGGGCTGGTACTCCACCTCACCCATTTGGTCCATCATGATGAACGGATCGAGGTGGCGGTAGTGGATCCCCGCGAACGCCCTGCGCACGGGGAAGCCCTCGCCCTCGAAGCCGGTCGGCGCGGTCGTGACGCCCAGTACGGGCCGGGACACGGCATCCGTCGGTACGGCCACCCGCGGCAGGGTCAGCGGGTTCTCCACGGTCACAGCAGGCATGGTCTGACCTCCTTCTGCTCAGAGTTTAGTTGAATCTCGAACTTTCCGCTACGTGGCACACGACAACGGACCCCCGGGAGGAATTCCCGGGGGTCCGTCGAGGTACGGAAGGGCAGGTCGGGGCCGGTGCGTCAGCCGTACATGCGCCGCATGGCGAAGTCGACCATCTGCTCCACGGCCTTCGCGTCGAAGACCATGCGGTGATCGCCCTCCATGTCGAGGACGAAGCCGTAGCCGGTGGGGAGCAGGTCGATCACCTCGGCGCCGGTGATCACGAAGTACTTGGACTCCTTGCCCGCGTACCGGCGCAGCTCCTTGAGCGTGCTGAACATCGGGATCACCGGCTGCTGGGTGTTGTGCAGCGCCAGGAAGCCGGGGTTGTCCCCGCGCGGGCAGTAGACCTTCGAGGTGGCGAAGATCTGCTGGAAGTCCTCGGCGGACAGCGAGCCGGTGGTGAAGGCCCGCACGGCATCGGCCAGAGACGGAGGCGAAGGCTCCGGATAGAGCGGCTGCTCGCCGTAGCCGGGCATCTGCTGCTGCTGCGGCTGCGGGGCGGAGTACTGCTGCCCGGCGTTCACGTTCTGGTCGTAGCCGTACATGGGCGACAGACTACCGAGCGGGAGGGCACACGACCGGTGGCGCCGGGGGATTGACTCCCGTCACAGTGTGCGGGAAGGGGTTGCTTCTTATTACTGGTGGGTAGCATCATTGTGTTACCGATTGGTACGAGTTCGCGTCCGACGTACGAGGACCTGCCTTCCCGAGCCTTAACGGAGCCGTCGCCATGGGGCACTACAAGCCGAACCTGCGAGACATCGAGTTCAACCTCTTCGAGGTCCTCGGCCGCGACAAGGTGTACGGCACCGGACCGTTCGCGGAGATGGACGGCGAGACCGCCAAGGACGTGCTGTCCGAGATCGCGCGCCTGGCCGAGAACGAGCTGGCCGCCTCCTTCGAGGACGCCGACCGCAACCCGCCGGTCTTCGACCCCGAGACCAACACCGCGCCGGTCCCGGCCTCCTTCAAGAAGAGCTTCCAGGCCTTCATGGACTCCGAGTACTGGCGCCTGGGCCTGCCCGAGGAGATCGGCGGCACCACCAGCCCCCGCTCCCTCATCTGGGCCTACGCGGAGCTGCTCCTCGGCGCGAACCCGGCCATCTGGATGTACTCCTCCGGCCCGGCCTTCGCGGGCATCCTCCACGAGGAGGGCAACGAGGCCCAGAAGCGCATCGCGCAGATCGCCGTGGAGAAGCAGTGGGGCTCCACGATGGTCCTCACCGAGCCCGACGCGGGCTCCGACGTGGGCGCCGGCCGCACCAAGGCCGTGCAGCAGGCCGACGGCTCCTGGCACATCGAGGGCGTGAAGCGCTTCATCACCTCCGGTGAGCACGACATGTCGGAGAACATCCTCCACTACGTCCTCGCCCGCCCCGAGGGCCACGGCCCCGGCACCAAGGGCCTCTCCCTCTTCCTGGTCCCGAAGTTCCACTTCGACTGGGAGACCGGCGAGCTGGGCGAGCGCAACGGCGTCTACGCCACCAACGTCGAGCACAAGATGGGCCTCAAGGCCTCCAACACCTGCGAGATGACCTTCGGCGACCGCCACCCCGCCAAGGGCTGGCTCATCGGCGACAAGCACGACGGCATCCGCCAGATGTTCATGATCATCGAGTTCGCGCGGATGATGGTCGGCACGAAGGCCATCGCCACCCTCTCCACCGGCTACCTGAACGCCCTGGAGTACGCCAAGGAGCGCGTGCAGGGTCCGGATCTGGCCAATTTCATGGACAAGTCCGCGCCCAAGGTCACCATCACGCACCACCCCGACGTGCGCCGCTCGCTCATGACCCAGAAGGCGTACGCCGAGGGCATGCGCGCGCTGGTCCTCTACACGGCCACCGTCCAGGACGAGATCGCCCTCAAGCAGGCCGCGGGCGAGGACGCCTCCGCCGCCATCGGCCTCAACGACCTGCTCCTGCCGATCGTGAAGGGCTACGGCTCCGAGAAGTCCTACGCCCTGCTCTCCGAGTCCCTGCAGATCTTCGGCGGCTCCGGCTACCTGCAGGAATACCCGATCGAGCAGTACATCCGGGACGCCAAGATCGACACCCTCTACGAGGGCACCACCGCCATCCAGGGCCAGGACTTCTTCTTCCGGAAGATCGTCCGCGACCAGGGCGCCTCCCTGAACGTCCTCTCCGAGACGATCAAGAAGTTCCTCGCCGAGGGCGTGGGCGGCGAGGAGCTGGCCCCGGCCCGCGACGCGCTGGCCAAGGCCGCCGTGGACCTCGAAGGCATCGTCGGCCAGATGATCACCGACCTCACCGCCACCGGCGAGGACGTCAAGAACATCTACAAGGTCGGCCAGAACACCACCCGCCTGCTGCTCGCCTCCGGCGACGTGGTCATCGGCTTCCTGCTGCTCAAGGGCGCCGCCGTCGCCGCCGAGAAGCTGGCCGCCGGCACCTCCGCCAAGGACACCGCCTTCTACCAGGGCAAGATCGCCGCCGCGAAGTTCTTCGCCTCGCAGGTCCTGCCGGGCGTCGGCGTCGCCCGCGCCCTGGCCGAGGCCGTCGACAACTCCCTCATGGAGCTCGACGAGGCCGTCTTCTAGGACGGGTCCGGCTCCACGACACCGGCCGCGAGGGGCCGGGGCACTGCGTCACGACAGCGCCCCGGCCCCTCGCGGCATCGGGATGTCGGCGGACCGTGGCACGCTCTAGTCATGAGCCCACAGGAGGAGCAGCACCGCAGGGGGTACTCCGTCCCGACCGGACGGCCCTACCAGCTCGCCGAGCTTCGCGGAAAGCTCGGATCACTCGGCGACCAGGTCCAGGAGCTGTACGAAGGCGCCCACCCCGCCGAGTACGAGCCCGTCACCGACGCCCTGCACGGCGCCTTCCGGACCGCCGCGGGCATGGCGCCCGCCAAGAGCTACACCGGGTGCGCCGACCACCCCGACGGCGCCCTCGACCCCGAGGCCCCCGACGGCTGGGGCCGCTGCCTGATCTGCAACGACCGCCGCCGCATGAGCATGCGCCGCCAGGGCCTCACCCCCAGCTCCGGCGCCCTCGACGCGGAACGGCCCCGCCGGCTCGGCTATCCCGTCCCGGAGGGCCCGTACACCCTCGACAAGCTCCGCGGGTACGTCCGCGAGGTCACCGAGGCCAGCTTCCACCTCTCCGTCAGCTCACCCGGCGACGCCTTCGTGGACATCGCCGACGGACTGCACCGCGCCTTCATCACCGCCCGTGAACTCTCCCGCCCCCGCAACCCCTCAGGATGCGCCGAACACCCCGGCGCGCCGATCGATCCCGACGCTCCGCCCGGCGAGGGCTGTATCTTCTGCGCCGGACGGAAAAGACGCGCACAACGTTCGCCCCAGACCCCGGAGATGCTCCCGCGCATCCGGCGGGGCGAGCGACGGCAGCTCGGCCGGCGTTTCGACCGTCCGTCGGGCTGAGACACGGCCGGACCGGGGCCCGCACCGGGAAACAGCGACACGGGGCCGCCGCCGGCCGGGGGAGTCACACCTCACGCGCCCCGGCCACGGCCGCCCGACCCACTCCGGACCCGCTGAACACGACCGTCGTTAAGGTGAACCACATGAGCTCTCCCGCCCGCTTCGACCGCGGCCACACCGACGACCTGATGACCTTCCTGGCGGCGAGCCCCTCGCCGTACCACGCCGTGGCCAACTCCGCCGCGCGCCTGGAGAAGGCAGGGTTCCGTCAGCTGTCGGAAACGGACGCCTGGGACGGGAGCACAGGCGGGAAGTTCGTGCTGCGCGGCGGCGCGATCATCGCCTGGTACGTCCCCGAGGGCGCCGCCGCGCACACCCCCTTCCGGATCGTCGGCGCCCACACCGACTCCCCCAACCTGCGCGTCAAGCCGCTCCCCGACACCGGCTCCCAGGGCTGGCGCCAGATCGCCGTGGAGATCTACGGCGGGACCCTGCTCAACACCTGGCTCGACCGCGACCTCGGCCTCGCCGGCCGCCTCACCCTCCGCGACGGCAGCCACCGCCTCGTCAACGTCGACCGCGCCCTGCTGCGCGTCCCGCAGCTGGCCGTGCACCTCGACCGGTCCGTCAACACCGACGGCCTCAAGCTCGACAAGCAGCGCCACATGCAGCCCATCTGGGGCCTCGGCGAAGTCCAGGAGGGCGACCTCATCGCCTTCCTGGAGGACGAGAACGGCATCCCGCAGGGCGAGGTGGCCGGCTGGGACCTGATGGTCCACTCCATCGAGCCGCCCGCCTACCTCGGCCGCGACCAGGAGCTGCTGGCCGGCCCCCGCATGGACAACCTGATCTCCGTGCACGCCGGCACCGCCGCCCTCGCCGCGGTCTCCGCCGAACCCGCCCTGCCCTACATCCCGGTGCTGGCCGCCTTCGACCACGAGGAGAACGGCTCCCAGTCCGACACCGGCGCCGACGGCCCCCTCCTGGGCAGCGTGCTGGAACGTTCAGTCTTCGCCCGCGGCGGCGCGTACGAGGACCGCGCCCGCGCCTTCGCCGGCACGGTCTGCCTCTCCTCCGACACCGGCCACGCCGTGCACCCCAACTACGCCGAGCGGCACGACCCCACGCACCACCCGCGCGCCAACGGCGGCCCGATCCTCAAGGTCAACGTCAACCAGCGCTACGCCACCGACGGCTCCGGCCGCGCGGTCTTCGCGGCGGCCTGCGAGCGCGCCGGAGTGCCCTGGCAGACCTTCGTCTCCAACAACTCCATGCCCTGCGGCACCACCATCGGCCCCATCACGGCCGCCCGGCACGGCATCCACACCGTCGACATCGGCGTGGCCATCCTCTCCATGCACAGCGCCCGCGAGCTCTGCGGGGCGGACGACCCCTACCTCCTCGCGAACGCCCTGACGGCCTTCCTGGAGGGCTGAGACCGAACCGCACGCGGCGGCGGGGGGGGGGGGGGGGCGGGGGTGTCTGGCCCCGC
>NZ_JBEOSD010000216.1:0-10619 GCF_040302735.1 Streptomyces sp. NPDC097619
CATCCCGACCCGACGCCACCAGATCCCACAAATCCTGCGGACCCGCCACACCACCCGGATACCGACACGCCATCCCCACGATCGCCAACGGCTCGTCGTCCCGGACGGCGGAGGTCGTGGGGGTCGCGACGGCGGGGTCGCGGCCCTCGACCTCGGACAGCAGCAGGCGGGCGACCGCGGTGGTGGTCGGGTGGTCGAAGACCAGCGAGCTGGGCAGTCGGAGCCCCGTCGCCTCGGTGAGGCGGTCGCGCAGCTCGACGCCCGCGAGGGAGTCGAACCCGAGCTCCTTGAAGGCCCGGTGCACGTCGACCAGCGCACCGGAGACGTGGCCGAGGACACCGGCCACCTCGTCCGACACCACTTCCAGGACGAGGCGTTCGCGGTCTTCGGGCGCGAGCCCGGCCAGCCGGTCGGCGAGCGGAGAGGCCGCCCCCGGCCGCTCCGCCACACCGGTCGGATCCGTCGCGGCGGAGGTGACCCATTCGACGGGTCGCGCCGCGGACCCCGCCACGGGAGGCAGCCAGTACCGCTCGCGCTGGAAGGCGTAGGTGGGCAGGTCGACGCGCCGCACGCCGGTCCCGGCGTAGAAGGCGTCCCAGTCGACGCCGGCGCCGATCACGTGGGCCTGTCCGAGGAATCCTGCGAAGGCTTCGGCCTCGGGGGTACGGGCCCGCAGGGCGGGCACGAACACGGCCTCGACCTCGTCACCGTCCACGACCTGGCGGGCCATCGCGGTGAGCACGGAGTCGGGCCCGATCTCCACGAACCGCGTGACGCCCTCGGCGGTGAGGGTCCGCACGCCGTCGGCGAAGCGGACCGCCTCGCGGACGTGCCGGACCCAGTACTCCGGGTCCGTGAGCTCTGCGGAAACGATCCCGCCGGTCAGGTTCGACACGACCGCGATCTCCGGCTCCCGGAAGGAAAGACCCTCCGCCACGGCCCGGAACTCGGCGAGCATCGGCTCCATCAACGGCGAGTGGAACGCGTGACTGACCCGCAGACGGGTCGTCTTGCGCCCCTCCCACGCCGGCAGCCATTCCTCGATCGCCGCCGACTCGCCCGAAACGACCACGGCTCGGGGCCCGTTGACCGCGGCAACGGTCAAGCGCCCCTCGAAGCCGTCCAGCGAGGCGACGACCTCGTGCTCGGCGGCCTGGACAGCAACCATCCCGCCACCCTCGGGCAGCGCACCCATCAGACGACCCCGCGCCACCACCAACCGCGCCGCATCGGCCAGGGAGAGAACCCCCGCCACGTGCGCACAGGCCAGCTCACCGACGGAGTGCCCGATCAGCACATCGGCCTTCACACCCAGCGACTCCACCAAGCGGTAGAGAGCCACCTCGACGGCGAACAGCGCGGCCTGCGTGAACTCCGTACGATCCAGCAGCCCGGCCTCCGCCGAACCCTCCGCCGCGAACAGCAACTCCTTCAACGACCGCCCGAGAAGCGGATCGATGAACTCGCACACCTCGTCCAGAGCCGCCGCGAACACCGGATAAGCAGCGGCAAGACCCGCACCCATCCCCGCCCGCTGCGCACCCTGCCCCGTGAACAGAAAACCCGTCTTCCCCGACACCACGGCACCCGCGGCCGACGGTCCCTCAAGAAGGCTTCCCAGCCGCGCGATCAACTCGTCGCGGTCGGTGGCCACCACGGCGGCCCTCCGGTCGAACTGCGCCCGCGAGGCCACGGCCGAGAAGGCCACATCGGCCGACGTCAGCTCGGGGTGCTCCAGCAGATGGGCGCGCAGTCGTTCCGCCTGTCCCTTCACGGCCGCCGCGGTCTTGCCCGAGAGCACGACGGGGAGCACCGGCGGCAGCGCGCGCTCAGCAGCGCCATCGCCGTCGGTCCCGTGTCCCGCTCCGGCGGTGAGTGCCGGCGGGGCCGCGGTGAGGACGACGTGGCAGCAGCTGCCGCCGATGCCGAGGGAGGTCACGCCCACGGCCACGTCCGGTCCGCCCTCGGGCCACGGCTCGTTCTCCGTGACCACGCGCAGCCCCAACTCACCCAGTGGAATATCGGGGTTGGGGCTGGAGAAGTTCAGGCTCGGGACGAGCGCGCGGCGGTCCGCGCAGAGCGCGGCCTTGATGAGTCCGGCGATGCCGGCGGCACCTTCGAGGTGGCCGATGTTGGTCTTGACGGAGCCCACCGCGAGCGGTCCGACGGCTTCGCGTGAGGCGCCGAAGACGGCGCCGAGGGCGCGGGCCTCGATGGGGTCGCCGACTCGGGTGCCGGTCCCGTGCAGTTCGACGTAGCGGACTCGGGAGGCGTCGACGCGGGCGTTCTCCAGGGCTTCGCCGATGGTGCGGGCCTGGGTCTCGGCGCTCGGTACGGTCAGCCCGCCCTCGCCGGAGCCGGTGCCGACGGCGCTGCCCTCGATGACGGCGTACACGTGGTCGCCGTCCGCGAGGGCCTTGTCCAGGGGCTTGAGGACGACGAGCCCGCCGCCTTCGCCGCGGACGTACCCGTTGGCGCGCTCGTCGAAGACGTGGCTCCGGCCGTCGGGTGAGAGCGCTCCCGCGCGTTCGACGACGGTGCTGCTGAGCGGTGAGACGTTGAGGTGGACGCCGCCCGCGAGGGCGAGCTCGCTCTCGCCACGGCGCAGGCTCTCGCAGGCCAGGTGGACGGCGACCAGGGAGGAGGACTGCCCGGAGTCCACGGTGAGGCTCGGGCCGGACAGGCCCAGGCCGTACGAGATGCGGTGGGCGACGAGGGACCGGCCGACTCCCGTCAGGGTGTGGCGGGTGACTCCCTCGTCGCCGGCCATCGCGACCAGGTCGGCGTAGTCGGCGGCCATGACCCCGACGAACACCCCGGTGCGCGGGCCCTCCGTCCCGGGGACCGGGACGATGCCCGCGTCCTCCAGTCCCTGCCAGGCGAGTTCCAGGGCGATGCGCTGCTGCGGGTCGGCCTGCGCCGCTTCCCGGGGGGTCATCCCGAAGAAGGCGGGGTCGAAGCCGTCGACGTCTTCCACGAACCCGCCCCGGTCAGGTCCGTAGGGGCGGTCGTCGGCGCGCGGCCGAATCGCGTCGATTCCGTTGTTCAGCAGGTTCCAGAACTCTTCGCGTCCTTCGGAAAACGGCATTCGAGCCGAAATTCCGATGATCGCGATCCGCTGAAGACATATGTCGGCCACGACATCCCCCCGTTGTCCATGACAGCCCCCGTTGCCACATGCAAAAAGCTCGGTAATCGACCGTACGAAGCGGGCCCGAGCTCATGCGAAGGCAGACGCTAGCAGTCGAATTGGCCAAGTCGCCAACCCTGTGGCTCACGTCACACAGTGTTTACTTGAAAGTAGTTCAAATACCAGCTGGTAGCTTTTGCGGAGAGCTCCCCGTTAAGCCTTTTTCGCTGGTCAGCGTATTACCCGCTGGTTTCGATCATGGCTGAGTGTCCGCATCACGCAAACCGGGCAACTGATCCCCAATGAACCGTCCGCCCCGCAGGATCGGATGAGGTCCCGCATACTCAGGCCCATCCGGACACATCGCCGGTGACTTCCCGCCACCCGAGAGGCAACTGTCATGGACTTCCGGAATCCGGATTCAGACCTTCCCTTTATCGACGAGCACCGGCTCCTGGTCGCCGCACCCCTCACCCAGACCTGGACATCACTGACCAAATGGGTGGCTCGGACCCACCTGGGCATCAGCCCCGCGTTCGCCCGCGTGGTGGGCACCGATCCCCGGGAGGTCACCGGGACGCCACCCGAGCAGGGCTCCACGTTCCCCGGGTTCGCCGTGGTCGAGAACGTCCCGGAGTCCCGCCTGACCCTTGCCGGACGGCACCGCTTCTCCACCTACCGGCTCTCCTTCGTCCTCACCGGACAACCGGGCGGAACGATGCTCGCCGCGCGTTCACACGGCGTTTTTCCGGGATTCCACGGAGCGGCCTATCGATTCGCCGTCATCGGCGTGGGAAGCCACCGCATTCTGGTCCGCCGCTCGCTCCGACAGATCGCCGACAAAGCCGAGCGCAATCGTCAGGTCTGAACCATCAGGTCTGAACCATGGGGATGTCGACAACCCTCCGGAACACCCGCACCACACTCGACCGAATAAAGCTGCATTCACCACGGATCGCGAACCGAGTACGGCACTGTCCGAAAATAGCCGGCCGGAAATATCGGTCCGGAATTAAACTTTCGACGGCATGCGGAAGCGCCCCACCCCTGTCGGGGCGGGGCACGCAAAATCAAGGTAAATAAAGGTAAACACTTCGGCAAGGTAAACGTCTCGGAAATGCCCCGGAAACGCCTGAGGCCGGTTCGGATGAATTCCGAACCGGCCTCAGACCTACGACTCTCACGAGTCGGGACGACAGGATTTGAACCTGCGACCCCTTGACCCCCAGTCAAGTGCGCTACCAAGCTGCGCCACGTCCCGATGCGCGCTGACCTGGAGTTTCCTCCTGGCTGAACGCGCACGAGAACGATACCGCACTTCCGGGGCTCCGCGCGCACACCTTTCTCCCGGGGCGGGTCTTGACCTCGACCGCGCTTGAGGTCCGAGGCTGGGCGCATGACGCAGACAGCGACGGACACCGCACTCCGCTACGAGGACCTGCCCCGCCTGATGGGGCTGATGACGGGCGACGAGAAGCACGGCCCGGCCGCCACCTCCACCCTGGACGTGCTCTGGGTGCTCTACGACCGGGTGCTCAGGACCACCCCGGGCGACCCGGAGGACCCGTCACGGGACCGCTTCCTCCTCTCCAAGGGCCACGGCCCGATGGCCTACTACGCGGTGCTGGCCGCCCGGGGGTTCTTCCCCGTCGACTGGCTCACCGGCTTCGGCGGCCACGACTCCCCCCTGGGCCACCACCCGGACCGGATGCTCGTCCCGGGCGTGGAGATCGGAAGCGGCTCGCTGGGCCACGGACTTCCCCTCGCCGTGGGCAGCGCGCTCGGACTGCGCGCCCAGGGCATGAACGACCAGGCGGTGTGGACCCTGATCGGGGACGCCGAACTCGACGAGGGCAGCAACCACGAGGCCCTCGCCTTCGCCGGCTCCGCCGGACTCGACCGCCTGCACACCGTGGTGGTCGACAACGACTCCACCACCCACGGCTGGCCCGGCGGCATCGCCTCCCGCTTCGCGGCGGCCGGCTGGTCGGCGGTCACCGTCGACGGACGGGACCACGAGGCCCTCCACGCGGCCTTCACCCTGCCGCACCCCGGCCGCCCGCACGCGGTGGTCGCCCGGGTCGAGCCCAAGGACTGAATTTCGGAGGCGGCGACGGCCCACGCGGCCGCGCGCACCTCCACCGACACGACAGGCCGTCGGCTCCGCCCGCGCCCGAGGCTCCGGGAGGACCGCGGCACCACCATGCGAACAACGGCATCACACGAGTGGGGACGAACAAGTGGACACCATGCGGGAACGATTCACCTCAGTGACCTCGCGGCTGCTGGACGAGGACCCGCGACTCGCTCTGGTCCTCGCCGAGATCGGCGCGGCCAACTTCCGTGGGGCCCTGAGCCGACACCCCGACCGGGTGGTCAACGTCGGCATCCGCGAACAACTGCTCATCGGAGTCGGTGGCGGCCTCGCCCTGACCGGCCTGCGCCCGATCATGCACACCTTCGCGAGCTTCCTGGTGGAGCGCCCCTTCGAGCAGGTCAAGCTGGACCTCGGCCACCAGGGCGTCGGCGGGGTCCTGGTGAGCGCGAGCGCCTCCTACGACTGGCCCGCGGGCGGGTACACCCACATGGCCCCGGGCGACGTGGCCCTGATGGACACCCTGGACGGCTGGACCGTGCACGTGCCGGGCCACCCCGACGAGGCGGAGGCCCTGCTGCGGCACGCCTACGCGGCCGGGGACGACAAGGTGTACGTCCGGCTCTCCGAACTCTCCCACCGCGAGGCCCTCCCCGTGGACGGCTCCCGGTTCCTGACCGTGCGCGAGGGGACCACCGGGGTGGTGCTGGCCGTGGGGCCGGTCCTGGACGACGTGCTGGCGGCCACCGAAGGGCTGGACGTCACCGTGCTGTACGCGACCACGGTGCGGCCCTTCGACGGGGATGCGCTGCGGACCGCGGTGACCCGGTCCCGGGCGGACGTGGTGCTCGTGGAGCCCTACCTCGCGGGCACCTCCACCGCCCGCGTCTCCGAAGCCCTGACCGAGGTCCCGCACCGCGTCCTCGGGTTGGGGGTGGGCCGGGCCGAACTGCGCCGGTACGGCACCCACGCCGAGCACACCGCCGCCCACGGCCTGGACCCCGCGAGCCTGCGGCAGCGCCTCACGGGCTTCCTCCGCACCCCCTGAACCGGGACCCGGTCAGGACCGGGCGGCCGCGTCCTCCCGCTCGTGGATCACCTTGACCACGTCCGCGGCGAGGGACTTGATCCGGTCCAGTCCGTCCCGGCCCCAGCGGCGCGGCACCAGGTCCACGGCGCCCACCGTGCCGAGCACAAATCCCTGACGATCCGTCAAAGGCGCGCCCAGGTACGAGCGGACGCCGCTCTCGTCGACGACGGCGTTCGGAGCGAAGCGCGCGTAGTCCCGTACGTCCTCCAGGACCAGGGCCCGCCGCCGTACCACCACGTGCGGGCAGTAGCCGTGGTCACGGGCCAGTTCCCGGCCCGTGTAGGCACCGGTCGGTGCGTCGGGGAGGTGGTACATGCCGCCGAAGAACTGCCGTTCCTGGTCGATGAAGTTGACCACCGCGTACGGGGTGGCCATGGTGTCGGCGACCCGCCGCGCGTACAGGTCGAGTTCGGCGTCGGCCCGCTCCCCCAGGCCGAGTTCGCGGAGCCGGACGGCCCGGGCCGGGGCCTCCCGGTCCACCGGGGTGAGCAGTAGGTGTCCGGTCGATTCGTAGTACGTCATGGCGGTACCCCCCTGTTCGAAAGCGGCGCGGGCCGTGCGGGACCCGCGGGTGCTGCCTGCGCCGGGCCGGTCAGCGGCCCGGTGGCGGACCACCTCCCGGACGGGGCGGGTGGAGCAGGTGCTCCACGAGGGCGACCAGGGTGCGGGTGCCCGATTCCGGGCGGCGCGCGTCGCAGGGCACCACCGGCACGTGCGGCGGCAGCCCGACGGCCTCGCGGACCTCGTCGGGGGTGTAGCGGTGCCCGCCCTCGAACTCGTTGACGGCGACGACGAAGGCGATGCCGCGACGCTCGAAGAAGTCCACGGCGGGGAAGCAGTCGGCGAGCCGGCGGGTGTCGGCGAGCACCACCGCGCCGAGGGCCCCGGTGCACAGTTCCTCCCACAGGAACCAGAAGCGTTCCTGCCCCGGGGTGCCGAAGAGGTACAGCACCTGCCGGGCGTCCAGGGTGATCCGGCCGAAGTCGAGGGCGACGGTCGTGCTGCTCTTGCCGCCGGAGCCGTCGGCGGGCTCCGGCGGACCGCCGAGGCCGCTCACCAGCTCCTCGGTGCTGAGCGGTTCGATCTCGCTGACCGCGCCGACGAACGTGGTCTTGCCCGCCCCGAAGCCGCCCGCGACCAGGACCTTCAACGTGGCGGGCGGAGCGGGCACGGCGGTGCGGTGGTCTTCTTCACAGTCTTCGGCGCAGGCCATCGAGTACCGCCAGGAGCAGGGACCGGTCGTCGGCGGCGAAGCCCGCGAACCGCGGGGCCCGCGCCGTCACCGCCCCGCAGTCGAGGAGATCGGACAGGAGCACTTTGGTGACCACCGCGGGCAGTCGGAGTTGGGCCGCGACCTCGGCCACCGAGACGGCGGCCGGCCCCGTGCAGAGGGTGAGGGCCAGGACGTGGTCCGCGCCGAGGGCCGCCCCGGGCGCCACCCCGGTGGCGGTGACCACGGAGAGCAGGTCGAGGGCGGCGGTCGGACGGGTCCGACCGCCGCTGGCCGTGTACGGCCGCATGACCCGGCCCGCCGAGTCGTCCAGCCACGGCGTGTCCTGCGGGGCGAGGAAGGCCCTCACCGGTCGGGGGACCCACAGGCGGCGGCCTGTCGGGGCGGGGCCGCCAGGTAGGGGCGGACGCTCTTGACCAGCATCGCCATCTCGTAGCCGAGGACCCCCGCGTCCGCCTCGCGGTCGGCGAGGACCGCCAGGCAGGTGCCGGAACCGGCGGCGGAGACGAAGACGAGCGCGGAGTCCAGCTCCACCACCACCTGCCGGACCCCGGCCCCTCCGGCGAACCGGGAGCCGGCACTGCGCCCGAGGGAGTAGAGCCCGGAGGCGAGGGCCGCCATGTGGTCGGCGCTGTCGGGGTCGAGTCCGTGCACGCAGGTCACCAGGCCGTCCGCGGTGAGCAGGACGGCGCTGCGGGTGTGGGGGACGCGCTGGACCAGCCCGCTGAGCAGCCAGTCGAGGTCGGAGAGCTGGCTGGTGGGCTGGCTGGTCGGCACTTCACTGGCCATGGGGGGTGGCTCCTTGCCGGGTTGTCCGGGTCCCGCCGGGCGGGTCGGTCGGTACGGGCAGTGCGGTGTGCGGGCGGGGTACGGGCGGGCGGGGTGCGGGCCCGGGTACGGGGCGGCGGTCCCGGACCGGCGAGCGCGACGGGGGCGGGCCGGGATCGCGGTCGGGGTCAGGTCTGCGGGTGCGGGTCCGACTCCCTCTGCGCCAGGGAGAATCCGCGCTGGAACGCGGCCATCAGCCCGGGGTCGTGGACGGGCGGCTCCGCCTCCGCCCCGTTCGGGAAGGTGGTCGCGGGGACCGGCTCCGGCTCCGGGGGCGCGTCCCTGAGCTGCGGCGCCAGGTGCTCCTGGGCGCGGCGGCGGGGCAGCGGCGGACGTTCGGGTGCGGTCGGGTCGGGAGCCGGTCGGAGGTTGGTGCGCTCGCGCTGGCGGGGCGGGCCGCCGGCGCTCCGGACGGTGGCGCGTTCCGGGTGCGGGGGCGCGCCGGTGGGGGTGCCGACGGACGACCGGGCGGGGACGGGGGGCGGGCCGGTGCGGACGGGTTCGAGGAGGGGTACGGGGTCGGGTGGGCGCGGCGGGCCGTAGGGGTCGGCGCCGTCGAGGGGTCCGGCGGCGCCGGTGCGGTACTGGGTGTGGTCCTCGGGGGCCGGGGCGCCGACCGTGATCGGGTCGACCTGTTCCTCGGGTCCGAGGAGTTCGCGGGGCAGCACGAGGACGGCGAGCACCCCGCCGTAGATGTTCGACTTGAGTTCCACGGCGATGCCGTGGCGGCGGGCGAGCGCGGAGACCACGAACAGGCCGATGCGGCCGTCCTGGAGGAGCCGGCGGACGCTGATCCGGTCGGGGTCGCCGAGGAGGGCGTTCATGCGCTGCTGTTCCTCGGCGGGCATGCCCAGGCCGCGGTCCTCGACCTCGATGGCGATGCCGGCGGTGACACGTTCGGCGCGGAGCAGCACGTCGGTGTCGGGGGCGGAGAACACCGTGGCGTTCTCCACGAGTTCGGCGAGGAGGTGGACCACGTCGGCGACGGCGTGGCCGCGGAGGGTGCCGGCGGCGGGCGGCACCACCTTGACGCGGGTGTACTGCTCGACCTCGGCCACGGAGGAGCGGAGGACCTCGCTGAGGTCGATGGGGCGGGTCCACTGGCGGCGGGAGGCCGCTCCGCCCAGGACGGCGAGGTTCTCGGCGTGGCGGCGGATCCGGGTGGCGAGGTGGTCCACGTGGAAAAGCTCGCGGAGGAGTTCCGGGTCCTCGACGGTGTCCTCCAGGTGGTCCAGCAGCTGGATCTCCCGGTGGACGAGGGACTGGAGCCGGCGGGCGAGGTTGACGAAGACCTCGACCTTCTGGTCGCTGTCCGTGCGGCCGCCCGGTGCCGCGGCCCCGGCGAGGAGGCCGTGGGCCTCCTCCCGGGCCTGCCTCAACTCCATGGACAGCAGGGTGAATTCGTCGTCGAGGCCACGGGGGGCGGCGGTCGCCGGTCTGCGGGGCGGCGGGGCTTCTCCGTGGTCGAGGCGGTCGGCGGCGGCCCGCAGTTCCTGCCGGCCGCGGACGCTGGACCGGCGCAGGGCCTCGCAGCGGTCCCGTACGGTGCGCACCGCGCGTTGGGCGCCGAGGAGCGCGGCGGCGAGGGCGGCGGCGAAGAGCAGGGCGCAGCCGGCGAGGACGGGCCAGAGGCGGGCGTCGGGGCTGATGCCGCCGAGGCGGAGGGTGAAGGTCACCGCGGCGGCTCCGCTGAGGCCCGCGGCGAGGGTGGGCAGGAGGGCGGCGCGCAGGAGTTGGGCCCGCAGGCGGTGGCGGCCGCCGGGCGGGGTGGGGGCGGGGCGGCCGCGCCTGCCGCCTTCCCGGCGGTCGCCGCGCGCCGCGGGGGCGTGAAGTCCGGACATCCTCGTCCTCGGTACGTGGGGCGCGGGGCCGGGACGGCCCGCCGTTGATCACCGGATACCCACGCTAGAGCGCCCGTTCAGCCCGGAGAGGGCCAGTTGCGGAGATTCACCTGCATGCGTCCCGCCCGGGGGCGAGCGCTCGTACGGGTACCCGATTGCGCCGGGGGCGCACGCGCTCCCCCGTCCCGGGGTGCCGCGCCGTGCGGTGCGATCCGGCCGCGGTCCGCCGGTACGGACCCGGTCGGAGGCACGCGGACACCGGGGACCGGGCGGGGCCCCGCCCCCGGTGGGCACACCGACACCGGGGGGGGGGGGGCGGGGGGGGCGGGGCCCCCCCGGCGCGCCTGACGCGCTCCGATGGGTATGGGTGTTTTAAGCGGTGGTAGTAAATCTCAAGTTGTTAG
>NZ_JBEOSD010000217.1:0-10441 GCF_040302735.1 Streptomyces sp. NPDC097619
GGGCCAAGTACACCTCGGTCAATCCGGACCTGCTGGCCTGCGACCTGAACCTGGCCTCGGACCACCTGGACCGGCGCTCAGCCCGCCGCGTCGCCGCCCAGCACCGCCAGGGTCCCCCGGACCTCCGCTCCGTCGGGCAGCCGCCACCCCGCCTCGATCCGTGCCGCCGCACCGGCCGGGAGGTCCGCCCCCGCCGCCGGCCGCAACACCCGGACCACCGTCAACGGGACCGGCCCCGCCGCGGTGTCCACCGCGAGGACCGTGGCGTCCTCCCCGTGCACGGGACGCGTCGCCCCCTCGACCGTGCCGGGCACCGGTCCGGGCAGCACGACCACGGTGGGGTCGGGCACGTCGGACTCGTTCTGCGCCTGCGCCGCCACCTCCCCCCGGAACAGCGCCAGCAGCTGCGCCGCGCACACCGGGTCATGGGTGCCGTCGTACACCCAGCGGCGCCCCAGCACCCCGTGCTCGGTGGTGCCCACCAGCCCCGCCTCGGCCCCCTCCAGGGGCGCCCCGCGGTAGGTCAGCGGCACCTGGTAGGCCCGGGCCGCCGCCCCTTCCCCCTCCGTGACCAGCATGAACTCGATGCCCACCTCACCGGCCGGATCGTCGAGGCGGAAACCGCCCGCCTTCGCCGGATCGGGCCGCGCGCCGCCCGCGTACCAGGGCTGCGCGGGCAGCCAGCCGGCGAGCAGCTCCAGCTTGCCCGGAGTGACGGTGGTCCTGTGAATGATCGCCATGACCGCTCAACTCCGCGTGCCCCGCCGGGGTTCCCACCGGCCCGCACCGGTGCGGGCCCGCTCACCAGGCCAGGTCCTCCAGATCGTCCAACCCCGCCAACAGCCCCACCGCCCCGGCCGGACCCGGCGCCCCGGTCAGCGGCAGCTCCGCCCAGATGACCTTGCCCCGGTCGGTGTACCGGGTGCCCCACCGCTCGGCGAACTGCGCCACCAGGAACAGCCCGCGCCCGCCCTCGTCGGTACTGGCCGCGTACCGCAGGTGCGGGGCGGTGCTGCTGCCGTCCCAGACCTCGCAGATCAGGCCGCGGTCCCGCAGCAGCCGCACCCGCACCGGCGGCGCCCCGTACCGGATGGCGTTCGTGATCAGCTCGCTCAGGATCAGTTCCGCCGTGAAGGCCGGCTCGTCCAGGCCCCACTCCGTGAGCTGGGCGCCCGCCTCCCGGCGGACCCTGGACACCTCCGCCGGATCGGCGGACACCTCCCACTCGGCGACCCGGTCGGTCGCCAGCCGGCGGGTGCCCGCCACCAGCAGCGCGATGTCGTCGGCGGGGGCCGGGGACAGCAGGGCGCCCAGCACGTCCGCGCAGGTCTGCTCCGGACTGCGGCCCGGCCGGGCCAGTGTGGCCCGCAGCAGCTCCAGCCCCGAGTCGAGGTCGCGGTCCCGGTCCTCCAGCAGCCCGTCGGTGAACAGCACCAGCCGGCTGGCCTCGGGCAGTTCCAGCTCCACCGCCTCGTACGGCATCCCGCCCAGACCCAGCGGCAACCCGGCCGGGACCTCGGGGAACTCCACCCGACCGTCCGCGTGGACCAGCGCCGGACCGGGATGCCCGGCCCGCGCCACCAGGCAACGCCCGGACACCGGGTCGTAGACGGCGTACAGGCAGGTGGCCCCGGTGATCCCGTCGGCCCCGCCCCCGCCGACGCCTCCGGCACCCGCCGTGCCCGGCCCCGCGCCGGCCGCCGGGCCACCGGCGCCCGGCCCCGGCATCCCCGCCCCGTCCTCGCGGGCCTCGTTCTGGTCGATGCCGGCCACCAGCTCGTCCAGGTGGCCCAGCAGCTCGTCCGGGGGCAGGTCCAGGGTGGAGAAGTTCAGCACCGCCGTCCGCAACCGCCCCATCGTGGCCGCCGCGTGCACCCCGTGCCCGACCACGTCCCCCACCACCAGCGCCACCCGGGCCCCCGGCAGCCGGATCACGTCGAACCAGTCCCCGCCCACGCCCGCCTCCGCGGGCAGGTACCGGAAGGCCACGTCCACAGCCGACTGATCGGGCAGCACCCGCGGCAGCAGGCTCTGCTGGAGGGTCACCGCCATGGTGTGCTCGCGGGTGTAGCGGCGCGCGTTGTCGATGGAGACCGCCGCCCGCGCCGTCAGCTCCTCCGCGAAGGCCAAGTCCTCCTCGTTGTACGGCTCCGGGGTCTCGGTCCGCCAGAAGTTCGCCATCCCCAGCACCACCCCGCGCGCCTGCAACGGCACCGTCACCAGCGAGTGGAAGCCGTACGCCAGGGCCCGCGCCGCGCCCCGAGGATCCTGCACCCGCCAGCCCGTCGCGGTCCGCAGGTCCGCCTCCAGGACGCCCTGGCCCCGGTCCAGGGCGGCGGCCATCGGCGTGGTGGGGAACACGAAGCGGATCACGTCCCCCACCGGCTGGAGCGGCTGGTCCCGCCGGATCCCGGACATCGCGGTCCGCCGCATCTCGGTGTGCACCCCAGACGGCTCCTCCCCGCGCAACACCGGGGCCAGCAGCTCCACCGTCACGAAGTCCGCGAACCGCGGGACCGCCACCTCCGACAGCTCCTCGGCCGTCCTGACCACGTCCAGGGTGGTGCCGATCCGCACCCCCGCGTCGTACAGCAGCTGGAGCCGGGAACGGGCCACCTCCGAGCGCCCCGCCAGCGCCACCAGCTCCGTGGAGTCCCGCAGGGTCATCACCGCCCCGGCCGGGCCGCCCCGCTCCGGCCGCGCGGGTCGCACGTTCACCGCGAGCAGCCGGTCACCGGCCAGGTGCACCTCGTCCGTGACCTCCCGACCCGCGAGCAGCAGCTCGGCGGTCCCCGGGTCCAGTCCCAGTTCGCCCACGGGCCGCTGTTCGGCGTCCGCGGGCAGGTCCAGCAGCCTCCGGGCCTCGTCGTTGGCGAGGAGCAGCCGGCCGTCCGCGCCGACGATCAGGACCCCCTCGCGGACCGCGTGGAGCACCGCCTCGTGGTGCTCCTTCATCCGGGTCATCTCCACCGGGCCCAGCCCGTGGGTCTGCCGCCGCAGCCGCCTGCTGACCAGGGCCGCCCCGCCGGTGGCCAGCACGAGGGCGCCCGCGCCCACGCCCAGGACCAGCGGCAGCCGGTCCCGGACCATCTCCGAGACGTTGCCGACCTCGATGCCCGTGCCGACCAGCCCGATCACCCGGCCCTGGTCGTCCCGTACCGGGACCACGGCCCTGACCGCGTCGGCCGGTGCCCCGTGATAGAGCTGCGTGAACGATTCGCCGGCCGTGGCCCGCTCGATGTCCACCGCCCGGCGCCCGATCAGGTCGGTCCGCGAATCGGTGTAGCGCAGCCCGTCCGGGGCCATCACGGCGATGAAGTCGAGCCCGGCCGCCCGCCGCGCCGCCTCCGTGAGGGGCTGCAGGGTGCCGGTGGGATCCGGTCCCGCCAGGGCCGCGGCCAGACCGGGGGAGTGCGCGAAGGCCTCCGCGGCGGCCAGCGACCGTTCGGCGGCGTTGCGGCGGCTGTCGGTCTGCGCCTGGAGCAACAGGGCCAGGACGGCGGCCGCCACCAGCAGCAGGACCAGCACCGCCTGGAGCGCGAACACCTGCCCCGACACGCTGCGCAGCCCCGAGGGCCCCCGGGTCCGGCCGGAACCCGCGCTCATGCGCTGTCCTCCACCCGACCGCTCCCTCCGTCGCCTCCGCCGTCGGCCGGTCCGGATGGACCCGCTCCGGGCCGGTACCGTCCGCCGCCCCGGCGGGGGAACGGGCGGATCCGGTGCCGCCCGTCCGGGTCGCCGGGTTTCGGTCACGACCGGGACGGGCACTCCTGCACTCCGGCACGCACGAACGTGCCGCTTCCATGCTGCCCCCGGACCGGCCGGGAGCGCAGCCCGTGGCATCCGGCGGAGACGCCCCGCGTAGGTGTCTCCGTTAGGGTGTTTTGCGTAGGAATCTACCCCTTCGGGGTGAGGGCGCGGACTTGGACACACACCATTGGTCGAGCGAGGTAGCGGGACAGCCCCAGCGGGCCGTCGGATACGCGGGCGTACTGCGGGAACTGCTCCCCATCGCCCTCTGGCGGGAGGACGCCGAGGGCCGTGTGGTCGAGTGGTCACTGGCGGCGCAAGACCTCCTCGGGCACCCGAGCAGCGAGATCGTCGGCCGCCACGCCTCCGAGTTCCTGGTCCCCGACGGCAACCGCGGGCTCGCCGACGAGCTCACCCGACGCGTCCAAGCGGGTGAAACCGTCGGCGGCACCCTCTCCGTCCGGCACCGCGACGGCCACCCCGTCACCATGGAGATGTGGATCGTCCCCGCCACCGACCCGCAGGGCCGCACCGGCACCCTGCTGATCGCCGTGGAGACCTCCGAGGTCCTCCGGATGCGGGACTCCCTCGCCGCCCTCGAATCCCTCTTCACGCAGTCGCCCATCGGACTCGGCACCCTCGGCCCCGACCTGCGCTTCCTCCGCGTCAACGACGCCCTGGCCCGGATGAACGGCGTCCCCGCCGCCGAGCACCTCGGCAAACGCCTCACCGAGGTCGTGCCCGGGGTCAACGCCGCCGCCCTCGAAGCCGCCATGCAGCAGGTCCTCGACCTCGGCACCCCCGTGGTCGACGCCCGCCGCACCGGCCGCACTCCCTCCGACCCGCACCACGACCACACCTGGTCCTGCTCCTACGCCCCGCTGGTCGACACCACCGGCCGCACCCTCGGCCTCATCGCCTCCCTCATCGACATCACCGAGGGGCAGCGCGCCCTCCTCGAAGCCGAACGGGCCCGGCACCGCCTCGCCCTCCTCGCCGAGGCCGGCAGCCGCATCGGCACCACCCTCGACCTCCGCCAGACCGCCGCCGAACTCGTCCAGGTCCTCGTGCCCGCCCTCGCCGACTCCGCCGACGTCCAACTCCTCGAAGAGGTCCTCGCCCCCGACGAGACCGGTACCAACCGGCAGGGCCTCGTCCGCCGGCTCGCCGCCGCCTTCCCCGACCCCACCGCCCCCACCGCGCGCCTCAGCCCCGGCATGACCTTCCAGATCCCGCCCGGATCCGTGTACGAGCGCAGCGTCAGCGAGGGCCGGCCCATGAACCTCTACGAGACCGACGTCCCCGCCCTCATCACCGACCCCCAGCTGGAACCGCTGCGCGCCTACCTCGTCGAGAAGATCGGCTCCTCCCGGCTCGTCCCCCTGGTGGCCCGCGGCACCGCCCTCGGCGCCGTCACCGTCACCCGCCTCAAGACCCGCGAGCCCTTCGACGAACAGGACTGCCTCCTCCTGGACGAACTCGTCTCCCGCGCCGCCCTCAACATCGATAACGCCCGCATGTACACGGGACAGCGGGAAGCCGCCCGCACCCTCCAGCGCAGCCTCACCAACAGCGCGCTGCCGCAGGTGGCCCACCTCGAACTCACCGGGCGCTACCTGCCCGCCAGCGACCACGACGTCGGCGGCGACTGGTTCGACGTCATCGCCCTCCCCGGCGACCGCACCGGACTGGTCATCGGCGACGTCATGGGCCACGGCATCCACGCCGCCGCCGTCATGGGCCAGCTCCGCACGGCCGTCCGCACCCTGGCCCGCCACGACGTCCCGCCGGCCGCCATGCTCGCCTCCCTCGACGACATCGTCGCCGAACTCGGCGAGGACGAGATGGCCACCTGCGTCTACGCCGTCCACGACCCCGCCACCGGCGGCTGCGTCGTCGCCCGCGCCGGACACCCGCCACCGGCCGTCGTCACCCGCGACGGCACCGTCACCTTCCTCGACGGCACCCCCGGGGCCCCGCTCGGCACCGGCGGCCGCGCCTTCCACGTCGAACACGTCCCCCTCCCGCCCGGCAGCCTCCTCGCCCTCTACACGGACGGCCTCATCGAATCCCGCGACCGCGACCTCGACGACGGCCTCGCCCGCCTCGCCGAAGCCCTGCGTCCCCTGCACCGACCACTGGAGGTCATCTGCGACGACATCCTGGAGCGGCTCCTCCCCGAATCCGCCCAGGACGACGTGGCCGTGCTCCTGGCCCGCCCGCTGCGCCGCACCGAGGGCATGTCGGGAGCCCGCTCCCGGGTCGGCCCGCGCTCCTAGCCGACGGCGCGCGGTCCGGCGAGCACCCCCGCGCGGGCCCGGCCCGCCGGCACCCCCGGGCCGGACGGGGCCGGACCACCCGGCACAATCGGGGCATGATCACCCCGAGCCACCAGCCCGATCCGACGACGCCCGGGCAGCCCGCCGCCGAGCCCGCCCCGGTCGTGTACGCCTGGCCGAGCGTGCCCGAAGGCCCCGACCCCCTGCCGGTGGTGCACTTCACCACCGACCGGCAGGAAGGCGGCACCCACACCGAGGACGGCACCCCGATCTGGCTCTTCGACCTCGCGATCCGCGAGGGCGGCTGGGTCCGCTTCGAGAACCTGGAGGGCTGGTCCGCCCCGGCACCCGGCTGGCAGGCCTGGTACCGACCCGCCGACGACCTCCTCGTCGTCCGCGGCCCCGGCCGCTGCGCGGGCTGGTACGAGGGCAGTGCCGGAGCCTCCGAGGAATGGCTCACGGCCGGCCGCACCCAGGGCAAGCTGGTCCTGCTGGCCGCCCCGGTGCCCCACCCCTCGGACTACGCCTACGCCGTCGAGGCCGGGGCCGGTTTCGCCCTCCTGGTCCCCCTCACCGTCCTCTGACGCCCGCCGCCCGCGCGGGCCCGGCGCGCGCCGGGCGGGTCAGGCGTCCAGAGGGTTCGGGTGGTGATGGCCCCGGTGCACGCGGGCGGCCGCCGTGCGGTACTCCGGTTCCGCGTGCGGCTCCTGCCACTCGTGCCAATGGGCCGCCCGCGCCGCCGGGTGCCACATCGGCTCGGTCCGTTCGTCACCCGTGAGGTCCGCGACGGCGGCCCGCAGCTTCGGCAGCAGCGCGTACAGCTTGTCGCCGGGGCAGTTCGTGCTGTTGAAGTCCCGGTGGCCGTAGATCTCGGAGGACGCCAGCCCGTACTGCAGGCAGATGTGCGCGCACAGCGCCACCAGCGCGTCGAACTGCGCGGTGGGCGGCGCGGAGGTCATGTACGTGCCCTCGTTCTCGATCCCGATGGCCGTGTTGTTCTGGCCGACGCAGTGCGCGGACCGCACCTGGCGCGTCCCGGCCCGCAGCTCGGCCAGGCTCTGGTGCCGGCCCTCCAGCACGAACGCGCCCCGGCTGATCGTGAAGTGCTGGCCGGTGTCGATCCACCCGTTGGTGCCCATGTGGTGGTTCTGCACGGCGCGGGCCAGGGCGAAGGCCCGGTCGCGGGAGTAGTCCGACACGTTCTGGGTGGCGGTGTGGTGCACGATGATCCGCTGCGGCGGCGTGGACAGCACCACCACCTGCTCCGAGGCCGGCCGCGCGCCCCAGCCGGCACAGGAGACGATGTCCGGTCCGGCCAGCAGCCGGCGCACGGCGACCGAGCCCGCCCCGACCCCGTCCGGCGAGGAAGCGGCGGCGGGACCGGCGGCCAGCGCCCGCCCCGCGGCGGCCGGCGCCAGGGCCACGGCCCCGCCGAAGGCCAGCAGTCCGGTGAAGACGTTCCGGCGGGAGAGCCGCTGCTGCGCGGGTGAGGTCACGGGGGAGGTCCGTTCTCTGGGGGACGCGGGCCGCCCATTGAACGGCCGAGCCCCCGGCGGGACACGCAGGCGCTCCGGGAACGGGGGCGGTCGGACCCCTCCGTTCACCCCTCACGGTCACCCGCCGGCCCCGCGACCCCGGCGTGTCGCCCCCGACCGCAACACGATCATCGGACCGGGGTCCCGGTTCCCCGGCGCGGGGCCCCGCGCGGTCTACAGTGACGGCGCGTCTCCCCGGTCCGGCGGTGGTGCAGTGCCGCGCTGATGCCGCGCGGCGGGCCGGCCCCGCCCCGGACCGGGGAGCCCGCGCACCCGCCGCCACGGGCCCCTGCCGACCCCGCCGGGCGGGGCTATCGTGGAAATGGACTCGGGACGTACGTACGCCTTCTCGAGGGGAGGCGACCGACATGACCGGACTGGTGCGCCGGAACTTCGGCTCAGCCGACGAGACCCGTCGGTTCCCGGAGGAATCCGGGCGGCTCGACCTGCTGGAGACCGAACGGGGCCAAGTGGGGCGCGCGGTGTTCGCGCCTGGCTGGCAGTGGTCCACGCACATCAAGCCCCTCGCGGGCACCGATAGTTGCCAGGAAGCCCACACCGGCTACGTGGTGAGCGGGCGCATGAGGATCGTCATGGACGACGGCGAGGCCGCCGACGCCGAACCGGGTGACCTGCTGCTCATCGCGCCCGGACACGACGCCTGGGTGCTCGGCGACGATCCCTGCGTGGTCCTCGACTGGACCGGCTACGGCAACTTCGCCCGACCGCCCGGCGACTGACCCCTTCCTTCCGCCCGGCCGCAGGCCGCCGCGGCCCCGGCCCACCCGGGTCGGGGCCGCGGTCAGGGTTCCCAGCCGTAGACGGTGACCAGGTGCTCCAGGACCGGTGAGGTGCCCGTGCCCAGCAGCAGGCAGCCCTCCAGCGCGTCGGCGAAGGTGGCGCCCGGGCGGCCGGCGGCCCGCCGCAACCGCTCCTCGGAGCTGATGCCCAGCAGCCCGCCCGCCGCGACGGCGTGCCAGTGCGGCCCGTACTGCCGGGCGGGAAGCACCAGGTGCACCAGGCCGCCCCGGGGAGACGGCCCGGGGAACTTCAGGTTCAGCTTGACCAGCGGGTCGGGGCCGCCCAGGGCCGACCAGCCGGTGCCGATGCCGAGCCCCGAGCGGGCCTCCTCGGTGCGACCCGCGTCGAGCAGGGCGAAGGCGTCCCGGAGCTGCGGCGCGGGGCCGTAGGTGCGGACGTCCTCGTGCACCAGCAGGGTGAAGAGCGGGCCGGGGCGGTCGGGCCCCGGGGCGCCGGGGGCCAACAGGGCCGCCCCCGCCGCGAGGACCGTGCCCGCCAGGAAGTCCTGGCGCTGCCGGCCCTCGTCCTCCGGCGGGTACCGGAAGGCGCGGGTGATCCGCCCCGGCTCCGGCCCCACCGGGCCTCCGTGCGGCGGCGCCCCGGACTCCGCGCCGCCGGTCCGTGTCTCGTCCGCCATGCCGAACCCCCGGCCCGTGTCCCCGTGTTCCCGTGTCCCCGACGTCCCGTGTTCGCGCCTTCTCGTGCCCCGGTGCGCCCGCGCCCTCGTGTCCCCGTGTCCCCGTGTCCCGCGTCTCCGTGTTCTTGCGGTCCCGTGTTCCCGCGGTCCCGTGTTCCGTGTCCGGAGATCTACCCCGGGTGGGCGGCCCGGCACACCCGCGTCCCGCCCGCGCCGGCCGACGCCGGGAGTTCCCGGCGGATTGTCGGACCCCTCCGATAGCGTGATCACATGACTCATTACGTACTGGTGGCGGGGGCCTGGCTGGGATCGTGGGCGTGGGACGAGGTGGTGCCGGAGCTGCGTGCCGCGGGCCACGAGGTCACCGCCCTCACCCTGTCGGGGCTGGCGGAGAAGCGTGAGGTGCGGGCGGGGCTGGAGACGCACGTCCAGGACGTGGTGGAAGCGGTCGTCTCGCGGGACCTGCGCGAGGTGGTGCTCGTCGGCCACAGCTACGCGGGCATCCCGGTGGGGCAGGCCGCGGAGCGGATCGGGGACAGGCTGTCCCGGGTGGTGTTCGTCGACTCCAACATCCCCGAGGACGGCGAGTCCTTCCTCTCGTCCTGGCCGGAGGGCAGGCCGTTCATCGAGGCGTCCATGGCGGAGAACGACGGGAACTGGGCCCCCCTCGGGCCGGAGCGGTTCGAAGGGCAGGAGTTGGACGAGCAGCAGGTCGCCCGGATCCTCGCCCGCTCCACCCCGCACCCGGGCGCCACCCTCGTCGATCCGGCGAAGCTGTCCCGCCCGGTCGGCGAGCTCCCGGCCACCTACCTCCAGTGCCTGCTCAGCACCGAGGAGCTGATGCCCACGGTCGCCGCCGAGGTGGCGGCGGGCCGCTGGCGACTGGCCACCCTGGAAACGGGGCACTGGCCGATGTTCTCCCGCCCGACCGAGCTGGCCGGACTCCTCCTGGCCGAGGCCGCGACCGCCGGCGACTGACTCCCGCCGCGACCTACGTGCTCCTTACGGGGCGGCGCGTAGGGTGCAGCCGCCAGGACGGACCACCGGAAGACAAGGACGACAGGCGTGAGTGACAAGGCCCGGAAGCTGTTCGACGCGCTCGACCTGAACGCCGACGGCTCGCTGACCCGCGCGGAGGTGATCTCCGCCCTGCGCAGCAAGGGGCCCACCCTGGCCGCCCGGGGTGACCTGCCGTTCTGGGGTCTGGGTGATGCCGACGACTCCTCCGCGCTGTTCGACCAGGCGGACCGGAACGGCGACGCGGTGCTCAGCTTCGAGGAGTTCGCCCGCGAGGTGGACCGCCGCTTCGGCTGGCGGTAGGGCCCCACGGGGACCGTGGCCCGGCTTACGATCCAGGGCCAATTTGACCCAAATTTTGCCGTATTCTGAGGTGCTTTGCGTGATATGGCATGAGGCGTTCGCGACCGAGGACGCCGGTG
>NZ_JBEOSD010000218.1:0-10427 GCF_040302735.1 Streptomyces sp. NPDC097619
CTGCCAGGACACCGCCGGGCTGGGACCGACGCCCGGCAGCCCGAACTGGTTCTCCGCCGGCACCCCCGGCGCCCCGCCCCGCTCCTCCCCCGTTCACGCCCCCCTTTCCACCGACCGCCGTCCCGTACCCACCGGAGCCCTCCGTGCCCCTGCGCGACCTCGTCATCGACATCGAACCGCTGCGCGCCTCACCCGACTTCCGCGCGGTCTTCATCGCCCGCGTGGTGTCGCTGTTCGGGCTGGGCATGGCCACCGTCGCCCTCGCCGCGCAGACCTGGGACATGACCCGCTCCTCGCTGCAGATCGCCGTGGTCAGCATGATCATGAGCATCAGCGTGCTGGTGGGCTCGCTCTGGGGCGGGGTGATGGCGGACCGCGGCAACCGCCGCACGCTGATCATCCGCGCGCGCGGGGCCGCCGCCCTGGGCTTCGCCGGTCTCGCCGTGAACGCCTTCCTCACCGACCCGTCCCTGTGGGCCATCTACGCCTGCGTGGCCTGGGACGGCCTGGCCTCCGGCGTCAGCTTCACCGCGCTGATGGCCGCCGCCCCCACCCTGGTGCGGGAGGACCAACTCCCCGCCGCGGGCGCCCTGATCTCCCTCACCGGTGAGATCGGCTCCATCGCCGCCCCCTTCCTCGGCGGCATCCTGCTCGCCGCGTGGGGTCCGGCGCCCGTGTACACCGTCACCGCCGTCACCACCGCCCTGACCAGCCTGCTCCTGACCCGGCTGCGACCGCTGCCCCCGAGCACCGACCCGGACGACGGCGACAGCGACGGCGACGAGGGCGCGGAGAACGGCCCCAAGCGCTCCCGCTCCCCGCTGGCCGCCTTCACGTTCGCCTTCCGTGACCGCGTGGTGGGCGGACTGGTCCTGCTCGGCGGTGTCACCGCGCTCTTCAACGTGCCGGTCGTGCTCTTCCCCGAGATGGTCGACCGCCACTTCGGCGGCGGCAAGGTGATGCTCGGCCTGCTCTACACCGCCCCCGCCGTCGGCGCCGTGCTGGTCTCGGCCACCAGCGGCTGGCTGGGCCGCACGGCCCGCCCCGGACGCCTGCTGCTGGTGGCGGCCTTCGCGGGCGGCCTGGCCACCCTCGGCTTCGGTCTGAGCCAGGACCCGGTGGTCGCCTTCGTGCTGCTCGCCGTCGGCGGCGGCGCGGGCACCATGTACGAGATCCTCGAGTACGCGCTCGTCCAGCACCACACGCCCGAGCACATGCGCGGCCGGATCTTCAGCGTGATCACCGCCCAGGGCACCACCGGGGACATCGTCGGCGACGTCGAAGTCGCGGCCGTGGCCCGCTGGTTCAGCCCCGCCGGGGCCGCGATCGTCAACGGCGCGATCTGCGCCGTTGCCGCCGTCGCGGTGGCCGTGGCGGTGCCCGGACTGCGCCGGGCCACCCTGCCCCCGCCGCAGGAGGAGGACGGCCCCGACGGCGAGGCCGTGCCCGCCGACGCCGCGCCCGTCGCCCCGCGCGCCTGAACCGCCCGCCGCCCGTACCCCGGCCGCGGCCCTTCCTCACCGCCGCCCCGTACCCCCGGCCGACCGCCGCCCGGTCCCGCCGACGACCTCTGGAGCACCACCCATGAGTGACCGCACCCCGCAGCGTCTCCCCCTCACCGGGGCCCAGACCGGTGTCTGGTACGGCCAGCGGCTCGACCCCGGCTCGCCCGTCTACAACGTCGGCCAGTACCTGGAGATCCAGGGCCCCCTGGACCCGGACCTGTTCACCGCCGCCCTGCGCCGCACGGTCGCCGAGTGCGAGGCGCTGACCGCCCGCTTCGGCGAGGACGCCGACGGCACCCCGTACCAGCTGACCTGGCCCGGCCCGGCCTCCGGCCCGATCGTGCCGGTCCTGGACCACCTGGCGCAGGAGGACCCCCACGGCACCGCCCTGGCCCTGATGCGGCGGGACATGTCCACCCCCGTGGACCCGGCGCGCGACGTCCTCTACTGCTTCAGCCTGCACCGGGTCGCCCCCGACCGGATCCTGTGGTACCAGCGCGTCCATCACATCGCCCTGGACGCCTACGGGTTCTCCCTGGTGTCCCGCCGCACCGCCGAGGTCTACACGGCCCTCGCGGCGGGCACCGACCCCGGCCCCTCCCCCTTCCCCGGGCTGGCCCCGGTCCTCGCCGAGGAGGAGGCGTACCGCGCCTCCGACCGGTACGCGAAGGACCGCGCCTACTGGAGCGAGCGCCTCGCCGGGCTGCCGTCGCCCACCCCGCTGAGCGGTGCCGCCCACCCGGCGGCCCCCGCCTTCCTGCGCGCCGCAGCCGAGCTGGAGCCCGAGGCCACCGCCGGACTCCTGGCCGCCGCGGCCTCCGTGCGGGGGAGTTGGGCCGACGCGGTCACCGCCGGGTTCGCCGCCTGGCTGCACCGGGCCGGCGGCTCCCGTGACGTGGTGCTCTCGCTGCCCGCCATGGCCCGGCTCGGCTCCGCCGCGCTGCGCGTGCCCGCGATGGTGGTCAACGTGCTGCCGCTGCGGGTGGCCGTGCACCCCGCCCTGACCTTCGGGGAGCTCGTGGCCGAGGTGGCCGGCGGGGTCCGCGGCCTCCGCCGCCACCAGCACCACCGGGCCGAGGAGATCCGCCGGGATCTGGGCCCCGGCCGGCCCGAGGGCGCCGCCGCCTTCGGCCCCATGCTCAACATCAAGGCCTTCGACTACGAGCTGGACTTCGCGGGCGCCCCCGCCCTCGTGCACAACGTGGCCGCGGGCCCCGTGGACGACCTCACCCTCGGCGTGTACCACGACGAGGACCGCGGACGCATCCGCCTGGAACTCGACGCCAACCCGCACGCCTACGACCGCACCGCCGCCGAGGCGCTGCTCGGCGAGTTCGCCCGCTTCCTGACCGCCTGCGCCGCCGCCGGTCCGCAGGCCCCGGTGGGCCGCGCCGACCTCCTCGCCCCCGCCGGACTGCACGAGGCCGTCACCGCCGGCCGCGGGCCCGACCACCACGTGCCCGACGGCACCGTGGTCCCCCTCTTCGAGGAGGCCGCCCGCCGCCACCCGGACCTGCCCGCCGTCATCGCCGGACCCGACGGCGGGACCGTGCTCGACCACGCCGCGCTGCACGCCCGCGCCGACCGCCTGGCCCGGCTCCTCATCTCCCGCGGCGTGGGCCCCGAGTCCTTCGTCGGCCTCGCCCTGCCCCGCACCACCGACCTCGTCGTCGCCCTCCTCGCCGTCCTCAAGGCGGGCGGCGCCTACCTGCCCCTCGACCTCGAATACCCGGCCGAACGCCTGCTGTTCATGGTGGAGGACGCCCGCCCGGTGTGCGTGCTCACCACCACCGCGGAGGCCGGCCGGGCCCCGCGCGCGGAGGGCACCGAGCAGATCGTCCTCGACTCCCCCGAGGTCCTGGCCGCGCTCGCCGCGCAGCCCGCCGGAGCGCCCACGGACGCCGACCGCACCGCCCCGCTCACCGGCGCCCACCCCGCCTACGTCATCCACACCTCCGGCTCCACCGGCCGCCCCAAGGGCGTGGTCGTCCCGCACTCCGCCCTCGCCAACTTCCTGCACATGCAGGCCGAGGAGCTCGCCCTGCGCCCCGGGGACCGGCTGGTCGCGGTCACCACCGTCTCCTTCGACATCCACGTCCTGGAGATCCACACCCCGCTGCTGTGCGGGGCCGCCATCGTGCTCGCCGACCGCGACACCGTCCGCGAACCGGCCGCGCTGGCCGCCCTCGTGGACACCCACCGGCCCGCCGTCATGCAGGCCACCCCCTCGCTGTGGCAGGCCCTCCTGGAGGACGGCCGCCCCACCGGACTGGCCGGCACCCGCGTCCTCGTCGGCGGCGAGGCCCTGCCCGCCGTGCTCGCCGAGCGGCTGACCCGTACCGCCCGCTCCGTCACCAACGTGTACGGCCCCACCGAGGCCACCGTGTGGGCCACCTCCGCGGCCCTCCCCCCCGACCACAGCGGGGTCCCCGGCATCGGCCTGCCCTTCTGGAACACCCGGGCGCACGTCCTCGACGCCGCCCTGCGCCCCGTGCCCGCGGGCCGCGCCGGTGAGCTGTACCTGGCCGGACACCAGCTGGCCCGCGGCTACCTGGGCCGGCCGGCCCTCACCTCGGAGCGGTTCACCGCCGACCCGTACGGCCCGGCGGGCTCCCGCATGTACCGCACCGGCGACCTGGTGCGCCGCACCGCCGAGGGCACCCTGGATTTCCTGGGCCGCGCCGACGACCAGGTCAAGCTGCGCGGGCACCGCATCGAGCCGGGCGAGGTCGAGGCCGCGCTCACCGCCGCCGGCGCGGGCCGGGCCGTGGCCGTGGTCCGCGAGGACCAGCCCGGTCACCAACTGCTGGCCGGCTACGCCACCCCCGCGGCGGGCGCCCCCCGCCCGGACGGCGAGGAACTGCGCCGCGCCGTGGCCGCCGCGCTGCCCGCCTACATGGTCCCGGCCGTGGTCACCGTCCTCGACTCCTTCCCGCTGACCGCCAACGGCAAGGTGGACCGCAAGGCCCTGCCCGCGCCCACCGCGACCGGCACCGCCGGCGGCGACCGGGCGCCCCGCGACGCCCGGGAGGAGATCGTCACCGGGATCCTCGCCGACGTGCTCGGCGTGCCCGGGCTCGCCCCCGAGGACGACTTCTTCGCCGCCGGCGGCCACTCCCTGCCCGCCTCCCGGGCCGCCGCCCGCGTCCGCGACGCCCTCGGCACCGGCTGCGCCATCGGCGACGTCTTCGAGGCCCGCACCGCCCGCGCCCTCGCGGCCCGACTCGGGGAACGCGCCGCGGCGGCCCGCCCGGCGCCCGCCGCCGGCGACCGCCCCGCCGTGCTCCCGCTCTCCTACGCCCAGCAGCGGCTGTGGTTCCTGCACCAGCTGGAGGGCCCCTCCGTCACCTACAACATCCCCTTCGCGGTGCGCTTCGAGGGCCGGCTCGACGCCGCCGCCCTGGACGCCGCCCTCACCGACACCGTCGCCCGCCACGAGTCCCTGCGCACCGTCTTCGAGGAGCACGACGGGGTGCCCGCGCAGCGGGTGCTCGACGCGGACACCGCCGGCGTGCGGCTGCGGCTGGTGGAGGCGGAGCCCGGGGCCGGTGTGGACGCCGCCGTCGCGGAGGCCCTCGGGCACCGCTTCGACCTGGCGGCGGGCGCCCCGCTGCGGGTGACCCTGGTGCGTTCGGCGGCGGTCGGCACCGGCGCGGGCGACGTGCTCGTGGTGCTGCTGCACCACATCGCCTCCGACGAGTGGTCCATGGGCCCGTTCCTCGCCGACCTGACGGCCGGCTACGCCGCCCGCCGCGCGGGCACGGCCCCCGCGTACGCGCCGCTGCCGGTGCAGTACGCCGACTACGCCCTGTGGCAGCGCGAACTGCTCGGGGAGGTCTCCGACCCGGAGTCCCTCGCCGGCACGCAGGCCGCCTTCTGGCGGCAGGCCCTCGCGGGCGCCCCGCAGGAGCTCGAACTGCCCGCGGACCGCGGCCGGCCGGCCCGCGCCGAGGAGGCCGCGGCGGGAGCCCTGGTGTACCGGGAGGTCCCCGCCGACGTGGCGGCCGGCATCCGCGCCCTGGCCCGGGAGACCGGCACCAGCGTGTTCATGGTGGTGCACGCCGTCGTAGCCGGGCTGCTGCACCGGCTCGGAGCCGGCGAGGACATCGTGCTGGGCACCCCCGTCGCCGGCCGCTCCGACAGCGCCTTGGACCCGCTGGTCGGCTTCTTCGTCAACACCCTGGTGCTGCGCACGGACCTGTCCGGCGACCCCGCCTTCACCGCGCTCCTGGAGCGGGTCCGCACCGCGGACCTCGCCGCCCTGGACCACGCCGACCTGCCCTTCGAGGCGGTGGTCGAGGCCGTCTCCCCCGAGCGGTCGGCCGTCCGGCACCCGCTGTTCCAGACGATGGTGTCCCACAGCACCGTCAGCCAGGACCTGCGGAACCTGTTCGGGCTGCCCGCGCGGGTGGACCGCACCGACCCGGGCGCCGCCAAGTTCGACCTCGACCTCACCTTCGCGGACGGCGCGCACGGGGACGGCCTGGAGCTGGAGGTGTTCTACGCGACGGCCCGCTTCGACGCGGACACCGCCGCCGCCCTCGCCGACCGGGTGCTGCGGGTCCTGGCCCAGGCCGTGGCCCGGCCGGAACTCCCCGTCTCCGCCTGGGACCTGCTCGACGAGTCCGAGCGGGAGGCCCTGGCGGACCGGAACCGCACCGGACGGCCCGTCCCGCCCGAGCCGGTGACCTCGGTGTTCGCGGCGAGCGTGGCCGCGACCCCGCACGAGACCGCCGTGGTCGCCGGCGCCGAGCGGCTGACCTTCGCGGAGCTGGACGAGCGGGCCGGCCGGCTGGCCGCCCTCCTCGCCGAGGCCGGCGCGGGCCCGGACGCCGTGGTGGCCCTGGCCGTGCCCCGCTCCGCGGACACCGTCGTGGCGCTGCTGGCGGCGCTGAAGGCGGGTGCCGCCTACCTGCCCCTGGACCTGGACCACCCGGCGGAGCGGCTGGCGTTCATGCTCGCCGACAGCGCCCCGGTGTGCGTGGTCACCACGGCCGCGGTCGCGGACCGGGTGCCGGGGGTGCCCGCGCTGGTCCTGGACGCGCCGGAGACCGCGGCCCGACTGGCCGCCGTCGACCCGCTGCCGCAGATCCCGGTGCACCCCGAGCACGCCGCGTACGTGATCTACACCTCCGGTTCCACGGGCGTGCCGAAGGGCGTGGTGCTCCGGCACGCGGGCCTGACCCGGCTGTTCCGGGACCACGAGCGGGACCTGTACGGGCCGGTCGCGGCCCGGCTGGGCCGCCGGGTCCGGGCGGTGCACACCGCCTCCTTCTCCTTCGACTCCTCCTGGGAGCAGCTGCTGTGGCTGGTCGCCGGGCACGAGCTGCACGTCCTCGACGAGTACGGCCGCCGGGACGCCGAGGCGGTCGTGGCGTACGTGCGGGAGCACCGGGTCGACGCCCTGGACGTGACCCCGTCGTACGGGCGGCAGCTGGTGGACGCCGGACTGCTGGACGGGCCGTGGCGGCCCGCGCTGTACCTGCTCGGCGGCGAGGCCGTACCGCCCGGCATGTGGGCGGAACTGCGCGGGGTCCCCGGCGTGGAGGTCGTCAACTACTACGGGCCCACCGAGTTCACGGTGGACGCGCTGGTGGCCCGGGTCTCGGACTGCCCGACCCCGGTGGTGGGCCGTCCCCTGGACAACGCGCGGGCGTACGTGCTGGACGCGCGGCTGCGGCAGGTGCCGCCCGGCGTGTCCGGGGAGCTGTACCTGGCCGGTGAGCAGAACGCCCGCGGCTACTTGGGGCGGCCCGCGCTGACCGCGGAGCGGTTCCTCGCCGACCCGTTCGGCGGGCCCGGCGAGCGCATGTACCGCACGGGCGACCTGGCCCGGTGGCGGGCGGACGGTCCGCTGGAGTTCCTGGGGCGGGCCGACGACCAGGTGAAGATCCGGGGGTTCCGGGTCGAGCCCGGCGAGGCGGAGGCGGCGCTGGCGGCCCTGGACGGGGTGTCGGCGGCCGCGGTGGTGGTCCGCGAGGACCTGCCGGGCGCGGCCGGGCAGCCGGAGCTGGTCGGGTACGCGGTGTCGGCCGGGGCCGGGCCGGAGGAGCTGCGCGCCCTGCTGGCGGCGGCGCTTCCGGAGCACCTGGTGCCCGCCGCGGTGGTGGTCCTGCCGGTGCTGCCGGTGAACGTGAACGGGAAGCTGGACCGGGCGGCGCTGCCGGTGCCGGGCCCGCGCTCCGCCACCGGCTCCCGGGCCCCGCGCGGGACGGCCGAGGAGCAGGTCGCGGCGGTGTTCACGGAGCTGCTGGGGCTGTCCGGCGTCGGCGCGGAGGAGGACTTCTTCCGGCTGGGCGGGCACTCGCTGCTGGCGACCCGGCTGGTGGCGCGGCTGCGGGCGGCGGGCCTGTCCTGCTCGGTGCGGGACGTGTTCGAGGCGCGCACGGTGGCCGGGCTGGCGGCGCTGCTCGCCGGGCGCGGTCGGGCCGAGCGGTCCGAGCCGGTGGCCGGGGTGCGCCCGGAGCGGCTGCCGTTGGCGCCCGCCCAGGCCCGGCTGTGGTTCCTGCACCGGCTGGAGGGCCCGTCGGCCACCTACGGGGTGCCGCTGGCGGTGCGCCTGTCGGGGCCGCTGGACGTGCCCGCGCTGCGGGCCGCGGTGGCCGACGCGGTGGCCCGGCACGAGGCGCTGCGCACGGTGTTCGGGGAGGACGCGGCGGGTCCGTTCCAGCGGGTGCTGGAGCCGGGCGCGGTGGAGGTGCCCTTCGAGGTGGTCGCGGCCGCGGACGGCGCGGACGCCCCGCTCGCCGCCGCCGTGGGTCACGCCTTCGACCTGGAGCGGGAACTGCCGCTGCGGGTGACCCTGTTCGCGGAGGCCCCGGACCGGCACGTGCTGTTGGTGCTCTTCCACCACATCGCCTCGGACGAGTGGTCCACCGGCCCGTTCCTCACGGACCTGTCGGCGGCGTACGCGGCCCGTCGGGCCGGTGGGGCGCCGGAGTTCGCCCCGCTGCCGGTGCAGTACGCGGACTACGCGCTGTGGCAGCGGGAGCTGCTGGGCGAGGTCTCCGACCCCGCCTCGGTGGCCGCCGCCCAGGCCGGGCACTGGCGGGAGACCCTCGCCGGCCTCCCCGCCGAACTGGCCCTGCCCGCCGACCGCAACCGACCCGCCGTGCCCTCGCACGAGGGGCGGACGGTGTCGGTGGCGGTGCCGGCGGAGGTGGTGGCCGGGCTGGAGGAGCTGGCGACCGCGCGGGGCACCACGGCCTTCACGGTGGTGTCCTCGGCGCTGGCCGCGCTGCTGCACCGGCTCGGCGCGGGGGATGACCTGCCACTGGGCTTCCCGGCCTCGGGGCGTTCGGCGGAGGTCCTCGACCCGCTGGTCGGGTTCTTCGTCAACACGTTGGTGCTGCGCGCCGACCTGTCCGGGGACCCGGAGTTCACGGAGCTGCTGGAGCGTACGGGCCGGGCGGCGGGCGCCGCCCTGGACCACGCGGACCTGTCCTTCGAGGCGGTCGTGGAGGCGGTGGACCCGGAGCGTTCGCTGGCGCGGCACCCGCTGTTCCAGACGATGGTGGCCTACGAGGGCGGCGCCGGGGTGCCCGGCGACGTGTTCGGCGCGGAGCTGTCGGCCGCGGAGGTCCCGGTGGCCGCGGGTGCGGCCAAGTTCGACCTGGAGGTGCTGTTCCGGCGTACTCCGGAGGGCATGACCTGCGGGATCCGGTATGCGGTGGACCTGTTCGAGGAGTCCACGGTGCGGGTGCTCGCGGAGCGCCTGGTCCGTCTGCTGGCGCGGGTGGCGGCGGAGCCTTCGGTGCGGCTGTCGGCCATCGGGTTGATGGAGCCGGAGGAGCGGGACCTGGTCCTGCACGGCTTCAACGACACCGCCGTCACGCTCGACGGACCGACCACCCTCGCCGACCTCGTCGCCGCCGGCGCCGAAGACGCCACCGGACCCGCCCTCGTCTTCGAAGGCACCGCACTGACCCGACCGGAGTTCGAGCAGGCCGTCAACCGCCTCGCCCGACACCTCATCGCCCGCGGCGCCGGACCCGAATCCGTCATCGCCGTCGCCCTCCCCCGATCCCTCAACCTCCTCATCGCCCTACACGCCGTCGTCCGCGCCGGCGCCGCCTACCTCCCCCTCGACCTCACCCTCCCCACCGACCGACTCACCCACCTGCTGGAGACCGGGCGTCCGGTGCTCGTCCTCACCGACACCGAAGCGGAAGGCGCGCTGCCGGCGGGTTCGGACCTGCCCCGGGTGCGGTTCGGCGCCCCGGAGACCGAGACCGAGCTGGCGGGTCTGTCGGCCGCCCCGGTGACCGACGCCGACCGGACGACCCCGCTGCTCCCCCGGCACCCCGCCTACGTGATCTTCACCAGCGGATCCACCGGCCGCCCCAAGGGCGTCATGGTCGAACACCAGGCCATCGTCAACCGCCTCGCATGGATGCAGCACGCCTACCACCTCACCGAAGGCGACCGCGTCCTCCAGAAGACCCCCACCGGATTCGACGTCTCCGTCTGGGAACTCTTCTGGCCCCTCGCCCAAGGCGTCCCCCTCGTCATCGCCCGACCCGACGGACACAAGGAACCGGGCTATCTGCGGGACCTGATCCGGGAACAGCGGGTGTCGGTCTGCCACTTCGTGCCCTCCATGCTGGCCGCCTACCTGGCCGAGCACGGCGTGGGCGAGACCCCTTCGCTCCGCCTGGTGGTGTGCAGCGGCGAGGCCCTGGGCGCCGACCTGGCCGGACAGTTCCACGCCGCGAACGGGCAGGGCGCCGTCCTGGCGAACCTGTACGGGCCGACGGAGGCGGCCGTGGACGTCACCGCGCACGAGGCGACGGCGGACGGTCACGGTCCGGCCGTGCCGATCGGTACTCCGGTGTGGAACACCCGGACGTACGTCCTCGACGACCACCTCCGGCCCGTACCCCCCGGCACCCCCGGCGAGCTCTACCTCGCCGGCACCCAACT
>NZ_JBEOSD010000219.1:0-10420 GCF_040302735.1 Streptomyces sp. NPDC097619
GTGCGCGACCTCGCTGCCCCGCGTGGTCTGTGGGGCGCCCGGCTGGCGAGAGCCGCTCCGGGCCGGGCGCACGGTCGTCGGGCCCCCCGCCCGGCCGCGGACCGGGGCCGGGCGGGATCAGAGTTCGGCGAGGAGTTCGGCCTTCTTGGAGGTGAACTCGCCGTCGGTCAGCAGGCCCGCGCTGTGCAGTTCGCCGAGGTGGCGGATCCGCTCGGCGATGTCGGCCGGGTCCCGCCGCTCGGGTCGGGCCGCCGGGACGGCCGCCACCGGCACGGCCGGGCCGCGCCCGCGGACCGCGGCGAGCACGGCGGCGGCGAAGGGCAGGGACTCGTGGACGGTGCCGTACCCGAGCCCGAAGACCACGGCGGCCGGGTCCTGGTCCGGAGCCACCGGACCGTCCTCGCCCGTCCCGGAGTGCTCGCGGCTGACCAGGCGCAGGTGACCGCCGGGGGTCTCGGGGGTGCGCCACCGCACCCCGCACAGCTCCTCCAGGTCGAAGTACTGGTCCCCGGCCTTCCACTTGACGGAGCTGGCGCCGGTGCGGGACCAGCGCAGGGAGACCGTGGACCCGTCGAACACGGCCTTCGCGTCGTACCCCTTGAACTGGAGCGGGGCTTCCGGCGCGTCCACGAGGAAGCGTCCGGCGGGCTCCGCGGCCTCCGGTCCGAGCGCGCCCCGCAGTGCCTCCGCGAACCCGGCCGCGGCCGGGGCCCGGTCGGCCGGCAGCACCAGGCGGTACGGGTCGCACACCTCGCGGAGCTGTCCGGCGGCGGCTTCCATCAGCGGATCGGCGCCCGGCCGGGGTTCGGCCCGCAGGACGACGGTGTCGCGCTTGCCCGGGGTCAGGGTCACCGAGGCGAACGCCTCGTGCGGGACGCGCCTGCGTCCGAGCGCCTGCCACAGGCGTGGTGTGCGGATGCCCCGCTCGAAGCGGACGAGCACCGAATCCGAGTGAAACTCCCACACGGCATGATTTCCGGCCAGCTCTTCACCCATGCGGCTCATCGTAAATGGCCTCCCGACCCGGCGTCCCCCTTGGCGCCAGGGCATATTTTCCCGTATCTACGCGTGTCAGTGCGCTTCCGTGCCGGAAATTCCACGGCGGCAGTCCGATCCGCCTTCCCGGCAGACCACGGAACCGAACGAGCCGGTTCCGATTTTGGCGAAGTTGTCCAGGGAAAGGGTCCCTGGCGTGAAATAGCCGGTGTGGCCGCGGGCGCCGTCCGCCGCGAGCACCCGGGAGCCGAAGTCGGGGTCCACCGGGTCCGCGCCGTGGCCGAGCCCGCCGAACTCCAGGTAGGGCACGTCCGCGATCCAGTCCCCGGAGTCCCGGACCGCCCAGACCCGGGCCGTGGTGCGCAGGGCCGCCGCGCTGCCGGCCCGCATGCCCGGACTGCCCGCCACGCTCAGGTCGGTGACCCGGGGCGGCAGTCGGCGCGCGGCCACTCCGCACACCACCGATCCGTAGCTGTGGCAGAACAGCGCCACCGGTCCGTGGCCGGGCAGGGCGCCGATGAGGGCGCCGAGCCGGCGGGCCCCGTTCACGGCCAGTCGCCCGGTGGCGGCGTCCATGCCGACCCCGTCGGGGGTGGTGTAGCCGGCCCAGGCGATCACGGCGGTGCGCAGTCCCGGTGCGGCGGCCTTCTCGGCCTCCAGGAGGGATTCCGCCATGCCCACGGGGGCGGTGTAGCGGCGCGCGGTCCGTTCGAAGGTGAGGAGGTCGGTGTCGGCCCCGGGCACGATCACCGAGACCCGGTCGGCCGTGTCCAGGTCGCCGAAGACCTCGGCGACCAGCCCCGAGCCGGTGGGGTCGAAGGCGAGGATCCGGCGTTCGCCGGTGAGCAGGGAGCGCAGCCGGTGGGCGCGCCGGAGGGCGTTCTCCCGGTCGACGGGGGCCAGTCGGTAGTCCCCGGCCCGGTGCGTCTCCACGGAGTGGGACTGGGCCATGGCCCGGCGGTTGGCGCGGTAGCGCAGCTCGGTCGGGGCCCCGTCGAGGTTCCCGACGACCAGCGGGTACCGCTGCACGAGCCGGGTGCGGGCGCCGGGGTCGAGGTGGGAGAAGAAGCGACCGATCACCTCGGGCGGGGAGTCCGCCGCGGGCAGCCGCTTGCCGTCGATGCCGCCGCGCGCCCAGGCCGTGAGGGCCACCGCGAGCGGGGAGCCGTCGTCGGCGGGTCGGTGCAGGGCCGTCCAGCCGGTGGTGGCGAGCATGACGAAGACCACCGCGAGCGCGATGAGGACGCGCCAGGCGGCGGGCGGAGGTGCGGGGGGCTGCGGGGGACTCCCGTGGTCAGCGGGGTCCGGGAAGAGCGCCAAGCCGGAGGATTTCACTGCCGTTCACCCTAGGAGAGCCGTGCGGTCTCCGGGGTGCCGGGTGACCAGGCTCACCCGGTCCGGGGGCTCTCCGGACGCGGTTTCGGAGCTTCGCCCGAACGGGCCGTCACGGTACGCGCCGGTCAGGTGTCCGCCAGTCCCCGGCGAGGGCCGGGGCGAGGTGGTCGAGGTACTCCTCGGTCATCCGGCGGATGGCCTCGACGCTCGGGTCGGCCCCCTGTCCCCAGAGGCGTCCGGTCACGCGCATGACCCCGGAGAAGGCGGCGACGGCCACCCGGGGCCGGGGGTCGGCGTCCACGTCCAGGCCCTCGCGTTCGGCCACCAGCCGGGAGATCTGCTCCTCCAACTCCGTGGAGCGGCGCAGGTGGACGGCGAGCAGGGCGGGGGTGGACTCGATCATCTGGTAGGCCCGCATGTGCAGGTCCACCGGGATCACCTCGGAGATCGCCTCCTCGATGGTGTCCCAGGCGGTCAGGACCGCGGCGCGCAGCGCGGTGAAGGGGTCCTCGGCGGCCGGGCGGTCCCGCAGCGCGGCCACGAAGTGCGACTCCACCAGGTCCTGCACGGCGAAGGCGGCCTCTTCCTTGTTCGCGAAGTAGCGGAAGAAGGTGCGCTGGGAGACGTCCACGGCCTCGGTGATCTCGTCCACCGTGGTCCGCTCGTACCCCTGGGACGTGAACAGCGTCAGCGCGGCGCGCAGCAGGGCGTCCCGGGTGCGCCGCTTCTTGCGTTCGCGCAGACCCGTCGCCGCGGGGCGCGGCACCGCAGGCCGCTCCTCGGTCATCACCAGTGCCGTCCTCTCTCCCGCCGTGAGCGGGCTCACCTTACCGGCGAGCGGGTTGACAGCTTCTGTCTGATTGGTCCGTTTGAGAAATGTCAGTCGCTGTCACTAACCTTTTTCCATGACTAGTCAGACGACCGTCGCGGACCACGCGACCTCGAAGTCTCCCGGTCCTCACCCACCGGCCGCCGGACTGCGCGGCCACCCGTGGCTGACCCTGGTCGCCGTCGCGGTCGGCGTCATGGTGGTCACCCTCGACGGCACGATCGTCGCCGTGGCCAACCCCGCCATCCAGCAGGACCTCGGGGCCACGCTCGCCGAAGTCCAGTGGATCACCAACGGCTACCTGCTCGCCCTGGCCGTCTCCCTGATCACCGCCGGCAAGCTCGGCGACCGCTTCGGACACCGCCAGACCTTCCTCATCGGCATCGCCGGCTTCGCCCTGTCCTCGGCGGCCATCGGCCTCTCCGGCAGCGTGGAGCTCGTGATCGGCTTCCGCGTGGCCCAGGGCCTCTTCGGGGCCCTCCTGATGCCCGCCGCCCTCGGACTGCTGCGCGCCACCTTCCCCGCCGAGAAGCTGAACATGGCCATCGGCATCTGGGGCATGGTCATCGGCGCCTCCACCGCCGCCGGCCCGATCGTCGGCGGCCTGCTCGTCGAGCACGTCAGCTGGCAGTCGGTGTTCTTCATCAACGTGCCCGTCGGCGCGCTCGCCCTCGGCTTCGGCCTGGTGATCCTGCGCGACCACCGCGCCGAGAACGCCCCGCGCTCCTTCGACGTCCCCGGCATCGTGCTGCTCTCCGGCGCGATGTTCCTGCTGGTCTGGTCGCTGATCAAGGCCGCCGAATGGGGCTGGGGGAGCACCCGCACCGTGCTCTTCCTCGGCGGCGCGGTCGTCTGCTTCGTCCTGTTCGCCTTCTGGGAGACCAGGGTCTCCGAACCCCTCATCCCGCTGGGCATGTTCCGCTCGCTGCCGCTGTCCGCGGGCACCGTGCTGATGGTGCTGATGGCCTTCTCCTTCATGGGCGGCCTCTTCTTCGTCACCTTCTACCTGCAGAACGTCCACGGCATGAGCCCCGTGGACAGCGGCATGCACCTGCTGCCGCTCACCGGCATGATGATCATCGGCTCCCCGCTCGCCGGCGCGGCCATCACCAAGGTCGGCCCCCGGATCCCGCTGGTGGTCGGCATGGTCGCCACCGCCGTGGCCTGCTTCGGGATGGCCCAGCTCACCCCCGGCACCGGCACCCTGACCATGTCCCTGTGGTTCGCCCTGCTGGGCGTGGGCCTGGCCCCCGTCATGGTCGGCGCCACCGAGGTCATCGTCGGCAACGCCCCGCTGGAACTGTCCGGCGTCGCCGGCGGCCTCCAGCAGGCCGCCATGCAGGTCGGCGGCAGCCTCGGCACGGCCGTGCTCGGCGCCGTCATGGCGGGCAAGGTCAGCGACTCCTTCGCCGACGACTGGGCCGCGGCCGAGCTGCCCCCGCTCGCCCCCGAGCAGCTCGACCTCGCCGAGAAGGGGGTCCAGGTCGGCATGGCCCCGGTTCCGCCGGGCGCCCCCGAGCAGGTGGTCGCGGCCATCGAGAAGGTCGCCCACGAGACCTTCGTCTCCGGCATGAGCCTGGCCTTCACCGTTTCGGGTGTGGTGGCCGTCCTCGCCGCCGTCGTGGCCTGCTTCACCCGGCGCGGCGCCAACGCCGACGCCGCGGCCGGTGCGGGCGGTCACATCTGAGTCCCCCGCGGCGGCACCGGGGCCCGAGGCCCCGCCGAGGCGCCGCCCGCGTGCCGCGGGGGCGTCAACCCCGTACCCGCCACAGCCCCGCCGGGCCCCACCCGGGGGGGCTGTCGCCTATCAGGATGGATCCGCCCGGAGCCCCTTCCCTCCGGGCGTCACCGCAGGTCAGCGTGGGTGTCATCGGAGCTCCCGACGGACCCGTGGCCCGCCGGGCCACCCGTACGGGCGCATCCGGGAAGGAAAGACCATGCGCGTCCGCACCACGGCCCTCGCCGCGACCCTCCTCGGCCTGACGGCCCTCACCACCGGCCTGCCCACGGCCACCGCCGCCCCCGCGGGCACCACGACCACGGCCGTGGCCCACCCGGCCGCCGCCGGCGCCCCGGCCGGCCCGCCGGGTCGTCGCGCCGCCCCGCCGGGCCCGTGCGCCACCGGCCAGCTCTGCCTCTGGGCCAAGCCAGAGTTCACCGGCACCCGACAGGTCCACGAACTCAGCGGCACGGACGTGGACAGCTGCGTCGCGCTGCCCGCGGGCCGCACCGCCCAGTCCCTCGCCAACCGCACCGGTCGGCCCGTCACCACCTACCAGTCGGCGGTCTGCGCCGAGACCGGCGAGTTCCAGACCTACCCGGGCGACGGGGTCTGGTTGCCCCAGTCGCCCTACCAGGTACGCGCCTTCAAGGTCTGGGAGAACTGACCCCGGGCGCCACCGGCGACGGCTGCTCCGGGAGCGCGGAGGGGGCGCCCCCGGACAGCCGGGCCACCTCCGCGCGCAGCTGCCGCACCTCGACGGTCAGCGCCTCGATCGCCGCCGTCCGCAGCCGCTCCTCCTCGTCGTCCCGCTCGAACCGGGAGATGAACCAGGCCGCGATGTTCGCCGTCACCAGACCGAGCAGGGCGATCCCGGACAGCATCAACCCCACCGCCAGCACCCGGCCCAGCCCCGTGGTCGGGGCGTGGTCCCCGTAGCCGACCGTGGTCATGGTGGTGAACGACCACCACACCGCGTCGCCGAGGTTGCGGATGTTGCCGTCCGGGGCGTCCCGCTCCACGCTGAGCACGGCCAGCGAGCCGAACATCAACAGCCCCACCACCGCGCCCGCCACGTAGGTGGTCAGCTTGATCTGCGGGGCCATCCGGGCCCGCCGGCCCACGAGCAGCAGGGTGGAGACCAGCCGCAACAGCCGCAGCGGCTGGATCATCGGCAGCAGCACGGCGCACAGGTCGAGCCAGTGCGTCCGGACGAAGACCCGCCGGTTCCCCGACAGGGCCAGCCGCACCAGGTAGTCCGTGGCGAAGGCGCCCCACACCACCCACTCGGTCACCAGGCAGGCCCGCTGTACGACGGGGCTCGCGTCGGGGGCCACGATGGGCACGGCGTACGCGAGGGCGAAGGCCACGGCGAGCACCAACAGCGGAGTTTGGCTCCGCCGCTCCCACCGCACCTGCCAGGACACGTCCTTCATGCCCAGCATCGTAAAGCCCCCATAAACCCGCCCGACCCCCCTCGGGAGCCCCACCCAGGGCCGCGGGGAACGGCGTGAGCACCCACCCCGCGCCGGCACCCGAACTCGACCATGCACCCCCACCCACCCAGGTCCGGCACCCGAACTCCACCCCGCACCGTCCACCCACCCAGGGGCGCGGGGAACTGCGCGAGCACCCCCACCGGCGGAGAGTCGACCGACAACGGGAACAGCCCCCGGGCACTGGTCCGGCCCCGGGCCAGGCTCAGGAAACGGCGACGGGGGCCCCGGGCCGCAGCCCGGAACCCCCGCCCCCACGGGAACCCTAGGCGTCGCCGCCCGCCGCCCCCGGGTCCGCCGCCGCCACGTCCAGCAGCTGGTAGCGGTCGACGGCCTGCTTCAGCACGGAACGGTCCACCTTCCCGTCCTTGGCCAGCTCGGTCAGCACCGCCAGCACGATCGACTGGGCGTCGATGTGGAAGTAGCGCCGCGCCGCGCCGCGGGTGTCGGCGAAGCCGAAGCCGTCCGCGCCCAGCGAGGTGTACCGGCCGGGCACCCAGCGGGAGATCTGGTCCGGGACCGAACGCATCCAGTCCGAGACCGCCACGAACGGGCCCTCGGCCCCGCTCAGCTTGCGCGTCACGTACGGGACGCGCTGCTCCTCCTCCGGGTGCAGCAGGTTGTGCTCCTCGACGTCCACGGCCTCGCGGCGCAGCTCGTTCCAGGAGGTCGCCGACCACACGTCCGCGCGAACGTTCCACTCCGAGGCGAGGATCCGCTGGGCCTCCAGGGCCCACGGGACCGCCACGCCGGAGGCCATGATCTGCGCCGGCACCGTGCCCGACTCCCCGGCGGACACCTTGTGGATGCCCTTGAGGATGCCGTCCACGTCCACGCCCGCCGGCTCCGCCGGGTGCTGGATCGGCTCGTTGTAGACGGTCAGGTAGTAGAAGACGTCCTCGCCCGGCTTGCCGTCCGCCGTGGCCCCGTACATGCGGCGCAGACCGTCCTGGACGATGTACGCGATCTCGTACCCGTACGCCGGGTCGTAGGCCACGCAGCCCGGGTTCGTGGAGGCCAGCAGCTGGGAGTGGCCGTCCGCGTGCTGGAGGCCCTCACCGGTCAGGGTGGTGCGTCCGGCCGTCGCGCCCAGGACGAATCCGCGCGAGAGCTGGTCGGCCATCTGCCAGAACTGGTCGCCGGTCCGCTGGAAACCGAACATGGAGTAGAAGACGTACACCGGGATCAGCGGCTCGCCGTGCGTGGCGTACGCCGAACCCGCCGCGATCAGCGAGGCCGTGCAGCCCGCCTCGGAGATGCCGTCGTGCAGCATCTGCCCGGTCGGCGACTCCTTGTACGCGAGCAGCAGGTCGCGGTCGACCGCCTCGTACTGCTGGCCCAGCGGGTTGTAGATCTTGGCGCTCGGGAAGAACGCGTCCATGCCGAAGGTCCGGTACTCGTCCGGGGCGATCAGCACGAACCGCTTGCCGATCTCCTTGTCCCGCATCAGGTCCTTGAGGATGCGGACGAAGGCCATCGTGGTGGCGATGGACTGCTGGCCCGAACCCTTCTTGGCGGCGGCGTAGGTCTTGTCCTCCGGCAGCTGCAGCGGCTTCGCCCGCACCACCCGGGTCGGCACGTAACCGCCGTGCGCGCTGCGCTGGTCGTGCATGTACTGAATCTCGGGCGAGTTGCGGCCCGGGTGGTAGTACGGCGGGGCGCCGCTCTCCAACTGCGCGTCCGTGATCGGGATGTGCAGGCGGTCGCGGAAGCGCTTCAGGTCGTCGACCGTCAGCTTCTTCATCTGGTGCGTGGCGTTGCGGCCCTCGAAGTTCGGGCCGAGGGTCCACCCCTTGATCGTCTTGGCCAGGATGACCGTCGGCTGGCCCTTGTGGGCCTTGGCCGCCGCGTAGGCCGCGTAGATCTTCTTGTGGTCGTGGCCGCCACGCCCCAGGTGCAGGATCTGGTCGTCGCTCATGTTCTCGACCATCGCGCGCAGCCGCTGGTCGTCACCGAAGAAGTGGTCCCGGATGTAGCCGCCGGTCTCGGTGGCGTAGGTCTGGAACTGGCCGTCCGGGGTGGAGTTCATGCGGTTGACGAGCAGACCGTCGCGGTCCTGCGCGAGCAGCGGGTCCCAGGAGCGGTCCCAGATGAGCTTGATGACGTTCCAGCCCGCACCGCGGAACTGGGACTCCAACTCCTGGATGATCTTGCCGTTGCCGCGCACCGGGCCGTCCAGGCGCTGCAGGTTGCAGTTGACCACGAAGGTGAGGTTGTCCAGGCCCTCCCGGGCCGCCAGGGACAGCTGGCCCAGCGACTCCGGCTCGTCCATCTCACCGTCGCCGAGATACGCCCAAACGTGGGACTTGGAAGTGTCCGCGAGACCGCGCGCCTCCATGTACCGGTTCATGCGGGCCTGGTAGATCGCGCCGAGCGGGCCGAGGCCCATCGACACCGTCGGGAACTCCCAGAAGTCCGGCATCAACCGCGGGTGCGGGTAGCTCGAAAGGCCGTACGGCGCCTTGGACTTCTCCTGCCGGAACGCGTCGAGCTGCTGCTCGGAGAGCCGGTCCAGGAGGTAGGCGCGGGCGTAGATGCCGGGGGAGGCGTGACCCTGGAAGAAGATCTGGTCGCCGCCGTCGCCCTCGTCCTTGCCCCGGAAGAAGTGGTTGAAGCCCACGTCGTAGAGGGAGGCGGAGGAGGCGAAGGTCGCGATGTGGCCGCCGACCCCGATCCCCGGACGCTGGGCCCGCGAGACCATCACGGCCGCGTTCCAACGGGTGGCGTTGAGGACCTTCCGCTCGATCTCCTCGTTGCCCGGGAAGAAGGGCTCGTCCTTCGTGGCGATCGTGTTCACGTAGTCCGTGCTGCGCATCTCGGGCACGGCCACGCGCTTCTCACGGGCCCGCTCGATCAGCCTCAACATCAGGTAGCGGGCCCGCTCGCGGCCCCGCTCGTCGACGGCGGCGTCCAGGGAGTCGAGCCATTCGCGGGTCTCCTCCGGATCGAAATCCGGGACCTGGCTGGGGAGGCCGCCAATGATGATCGGGTTGCGATCGGATGCGGAAGCCACGCTGTTCCTTCGTGTCGGGGGAGTCGTGCCATGGGTCACACCGCCTCCCATCGTGTACCGCTGCGCTCCGATCGTCACCTTTACCGCGAGGTAACCGCTGGAACATCGCGGTAAAGCGGGCTGGAGGGACGGGTCAAGGCGGGACGGTCCGGACAGATCGCAACCTTACGCCCCAGAGGTTTACGAACCCCGTAAGGTCGTTCGTCCCTCAAACAGGTAGGAAAGTCCTGGATCCCCGCCCGGCGGGCCCCGATGTGTGGCATGAATCACCACCGGGCACCACCGGAGTGCCAGGAGTTGCGGCGAGACGGCCGCAATCGTCACCGTTTGGACGGTGTCGGTCGTCGGGCTACTTGCGCGATCCGCCGCGCCCGTGTGGACTACGCCCAATGCTGCGCGTGCGCGCGCAGCCGAAGACATCACCGAACATGAGCAGGAGGCACCCCGTGAGCGCGACCGCGGACCACGCGGAGACCAACCTGGCCGAACGGCTGGGCTTCAAGTCCGACCAGGTGGTCCAGGAGATCGGTTTCGACGAAGACGCCGATCAGGAGTTCCGCGAGGGCATCGAGGAGCAGATCGGCAGCGATCTCGTCGACGAGGACTACGACGACGTCGCCGACGCCGTGCTCCTCTGGTTCCGGGAGGAAGACGGAGACCTGACGGACGCGCTGGTGGACGCCACCGAGTTCGTCGAGGACAACGCGGTGATCCTGCTCATGACGCCCAAGACCGGTCGGTCCGGGCACGTGATCCCCAGCGACATCAACGAGGCGGCCACCACCGCGGGCCTCTCGACGAGCAAGCCGGTCAGCGTCGGCAAGGACTGGACGGCGAACAAGCTCGTGACGCCGAAGGCGGCCAAGTCGGGCAAGCGCTGATCCACCCGGTGCCCCCGTCGCGGCCCCCGGACCCCCGGGAACCGCGGCCCGGCACCCCGTGAACCGGCGTCCGGAACCCCCAGACCCGCACCGCCCCCGATCCGGACGTGCCGCTCGACGACGACGAGCTGACCGCCACCCTGATCGGAC